>CALLBH010000185.1 GCA_938001945.1 uncultured Robiginitomaculum sp. | reverse complement strand
CGATGCAACGCGGCCGATTGATTTGATGCCGCCAATGATAATCGCAAAGGCTGCACCGGCCATAATAAGGCCCGTAACAATATTTGGAACGCCAAAGGATGTGCGCATGACTTCGGCAATAGAATTACCTTGCGCCATATTCCCTGCGCCGGCTGCTGAGGCGAGCGCGCCGATACAAAATAGCGTCGCGAGCCATTTCCATTTCGGGCCCAGGCCGTTTTTGATGTAATACATTGGGCCGCCCTTATAGGTGCCATTTGCATCAATCTCGCGGTAACGCACAGCGAGTAAGCTCTCGGAATATTTTGTGGCCATGCCGACCAAGGCTGTCATCCACATCCAGAATATCGCGCCGGGACCGCCAATCGCAATGGCCGTGGCGACGCCTGCAATGTTCCCTGTGCCAACCGTGGAAGATAGCGCGGTGGCGAGCGCTGCAAATGGCGTCACCTCGCCGTCATCGCTCTCAGATTTGCGACCCTTCCAGAGCATCGCAAAACCCTTGGGGATGCCCCATATGGGCATGAATTTTAGGCGAACCGTCAAAAATAAGCCTGTGCCGAGCAAAAGCATAACAATAAATGGGAATTGCAGAATGACCGGAGCGTCGGCTGCATTCTCCCAAAATATATTGGCGATAGATGTTTCCCAAATTATGCTTTCAATCGCGCTGAGAATGTTTTCAAACGTTTCCATAATTTTCCCCTCGGCTTTGCCGAAACTTTGCGCACATATTTGGCGCGTATCTTTTAAATTTGCATCGTTTTAGGGCTCTGTTTGCTAATTGCAAAGATTAATTGACCTCAATCCACAGCCTACGGCTTTTCACATCGCGTAAAAGCGCATAAGAGCGGCGCTTAATTTGACCAAGTGAGTCCCGCAATGTTTGACGTTCTTAGCCCTATGCCTGCTGATCCGATCTTGTCGATCAGCGTTGCCGCCGCCGCCGATCCGCGCACGGACAAAATTGATCTAGGTGTGGGCATTTACAAAGACGAGGCCGGACATACGCCCGTCATGCGCGCGGTTAAGGCCGCAGAATTTGCTTATGCTGGTCTGGAAGAGACCAAGAAATATGTCAGCACGACAGGTCTCGAGGCGTATAACAGCGCGCTGCTGTCACTGATTTTGGGCGATATGGATTTATCGCGCTTTGCCACGGCGCAATCTGCGGGCGGCTCCGGCGCGCTTCGCCTCGGTGCAGAACTGATCAAACGGTCTAGCGAAGGCGCGCAGATTTATGTGCCGACGCCGACATGGGGCAATCACACACCGCTGCTGGGGTCGGCCGGTATAGAGATGAAAAAATATCCCTATTACGACCGCGAGGCGCTTGATGTTGATTTTGACGCGATGCGCGCGTTCCTAAATGCGACGCCAAAAGCTGGCGATGTCATTATTCTTCATGGCTGTTGTCATAACCCAACGGGCGCAGATCTATCAAATGCGCAGTGGGATGAAGTGTCGGATATCCTAACGGCGCGCGGCTTAATTGCTTATGTCGATCTGGCCTATATGGGTCTGGGCGATGGACTTGAAGAAGATTGCTACGGCATTCGTAAACTGGCGGTGACCCAAGAGGAAATGCTGATTGCGGCAAGCTGCTCTAAAAATTTCGGCCTCTATCGTGACCGCACGGGCTTGATCGCGGTGAAAACCAAAACGGCTGACCAAGCTAAAGTCGCCAAATCGCATTTGGGTCTGATCATGCGCCGCATGATTTCTATGCCGCCCAATCACGGCGCAGCGGTTGTCGCGCATATTTTGAACACGCCAGAACTTCGCGCCGATTGGATTGCCGAGCTTAATGAAATGCGCGAACGTATGAACGGTCTTCGCCGCTCACTCGCTTATGGACTTGATGTTCAAGGGCACGAAGAAATGGGCGCGGCTTTGGCACGTCAAAAAGGTATGTTCTCTATGCTGCCTGTGACGCCGGAGCAGGCCGCGAAATTACGTGATGAGCACAGTGTTTATCTACTTAATAGTGGCCGCATTAATATTGCGGGCGCGGCGCAAGACGATATTGAGCGTTTGTCCAAAGCCATTCTTAGCGTCTTTTAGAGCTATTTAAACACGCATTTCGCCGTGCCCTCATTGCGCACTGTTTGCGCGCGGGCCAGCAGCGTGGCTGCGCGCTCGGTGACATAGGGCCCCGGCGGGTCGACGCGCCATTTGTTCGGGCTAGGCAAAACGGCGGCAAGCAGGGCGGCTTCGCGCGGGTTTAGGTCTTTGGCGGATTTCCCAAATCGATTTTGCGCGACTTCCTCGATGCCATAAATCCCATCACCCCATTCAGCCACGTTTAGATAAACTTCCATCACGCGGCGTTTGCCCCACGTAAAATCGATGAAATAGGCCGCATAGGCTTCGAACGCTTTGCGGACATATCCGCCGCCATTCCAAAAAAAGACATTCTTGGCGGTTTGCTGCGAGAGACCCGAGGCCCCGCGCCGCCGTCCGCCACTTTGGTTACTATCCAGCGCGTCCAGCGTGGCGTCCCAATCGACGCCATTGTGACTGCAAAAGCGCGCGTCTTCGGCGCCGATAATCGCGTAAATTACATCCGAGGAAACGTCTTCAATGGCGACCCAATCACGCGTCACATTATCATCACGCAGCATATTAATTGTGTAGGGCACGGGCATAAATCGCAGCAGCAGCGCATAGATATGAAGAGCAATTGCAATAATCAGCGCGAGTTTAAACGCGCGGCGCAATCCATTTATAACGGGCCGGTTCTTACGCAGGGCCGCCTGCTCATAATCGCGCGCCGCTTTGCGCCGCGCCGCGCGCTTATGCGTTCTAGGTAATGTCGAAGTCATCAAGACGATAACCCGGATCAGGATATTGCGGATTCATCTCGGCGAGTGTGTCGCGCACGATGCCGGATATAATCGCGCCGCGCGTGCTGCGGCTATCGGACGGAATAACATGCCACGGCGCATGCTCTGTGCTCGTGCGATTAAGCATAGTTTCATAGGCGTCCATGAACTGCGGCCATAATTTGCGATCCTCTAAATCGCCGGGATTAAACTTCCACCGCTTACGCGGCTGCTCTAATCGGTCACGCAAGCGCTCGCCTTGGACTTCGGGACTTATATGCAGCATGCATTTGATAATTGTCGTGCCATTTTGCGTGAGATGTTTTTCAAAATTATTGATCTGCTCATAGCGTTGCTCAATCGCCTCGGCGGATGCGAATTCGCGCACTTTGACCACCAATACATCTTCGTAATGGGAGCGGTTAAAGACGCATATTTGCCCTTTCTTCGGGCAGACATTATGGATGCGCCACAAATAATCATGGGCGAGTTCTGTTTTCGTTGGAGCCTTAAAACTGGCGACATAAACATTAAGCGGCGGCGTGCGGTTTAAGACCGCTGCTGTCGTGCCGTCTTTGCCTGATGTGTCCATGCCTTGTAGCACGAGCAGAACGCTACGCGACTCTTCGCCGTAAAGGCGGTGCGACAGATCCGCGATGGCTTTGGCGTTGTCTTTGGCGGCGGCCTTCGCGGCTTTGCTATCATCAAAAAGTGATATGCGCGTCGCGCGGTCTGCAATTGACACAGACTCCCCCGGAGTTACGATGAATTGAGAGCGGTAATCTGTCATAAGGTTATCCCATAGATTTAACGGCGTTGCGCGTATGAAAGCACATTTCAGCGCGTCGCGTCACCCCAAGGAGATAAGAATGAGCTATAAATATTTACTCGCAAGCGTGATGACTGTTGCGTTGCTAACGGGCTGTAAGGCCGCGAATGATGCCAAAGACGCAGCCGGCGATATGGCCAAAGATGCCGTCGAAGCGGTTGCGCCCGATCTATCAGTCCTCACAAGCGGTGATTACGTCATGGACAAGACGCATGGCTATGTGATGTTTAGCTATCTGCATCAGGGATACTCAAAACCCATTTTGCGGTTCAATGATGTCGATGCCGTGCTCAGCTATGACGCCGAAGATGTCTCCAAAAGTACTGTCACAGTCGATATTGACCCGGCGTCTATCGACTCGGGCGTAGCGAAATTTGACGAGCATTTGGTCGGCGAAGATATGTTCGACGTCGCGGCATTCCCTGAGATTAAATTCACAACCACATCGTTTAAACGCATTACGCCGTCGACCGGTAAATTGGTCGGTGATTTGACCATGAAGGGCATCACGAAACCTGTCACGCTTGATGTTGATTTCAACGCGGCGGGTATTAACCGCTGGTCTAAACAGCCCATGATGGGCTTCTCGGCCAAGGCTGATATTCTGCGTAGTGACTGGAACTTGGGCTACGCCGTTCCGGCTGTGTCGGACGAAGTTGAAATTATCCTCGAAGTCGAATTTTCGCTTAAAGCGGAATAAAATAGATGGCGGGTCAAACCACAGATAAACGCTATGGCAAAGTCGCGATGATCCTGCATTGGGTCATCGCGCTGGCCATTATTGGGCAACTTGCGGGCGGGAAATTCTTTACCAGTCTGTCTTTTGCGACCCATTCGGAATTGCGCATTAGTCTTACTCAAACCCACAAAGCTTTGGGGATTACGGTCTTGGTGCTATCGCTATTTCGGTTGGTGTGGCGTTTGACCCACAAAGCCCCTGCGCTGCCAGACGGTATGAGCGCTTTTGAGCGCATGGCAGCGAAATTTACGCATAGTGCGTTTTACGTTTTGATCATCGGTCTGCCGCTCACGGGCTGGGCGATGGTTTCGCCTTATAAAAATGACATTAGCTTTTTTGGCCTTTTTAATTGGCCAAAAATCCCGGGTCTTGAGGGAAATAATCAAATTGGCGAGATGATGAAAACGGCCCATGAATATATGGGGCTTATCGCCATCATTTTAATCGTCTTGCATATTGGCGCGGCGCTTAAGCATCACTTCATCAACAAAGATGATGTGCTTGCGCGCATGGCGCCAATTGTGAAATCTAAATCCAAGGAGATTTAAATGCGTGTTTTAATGATAGCTGCCGCAGCGCTGATCCTTCCGCTCTCGGCCTGTTCTAAATCTGCCAATGGCCAAGAAACGGCGCAGATCACATCTGCTGCGGATTTGCCTGCGGGGAATTGGACGATCAACAAAAATGCCAGCACGCTTGGGTTTTCAGGCACGCAAAAGGGCAGCGTCTTTTCAGGTGAGTTTAAGGCCTATGACGCCAGCATTAATTTCGATCCTGACAATTTACCCGCATCCAAAGTTATCGTCATCGTCGATATGAAAAGCGCGCAGAGCGGAGACGAAGAGCGCGATAGTTCACTTCCGGGCGCGGAGTGGTTTGCTGTGGGTCTTTACCCGACAGCGACATTTAAAAGTTCTGACATCACGAAGATTGCGAATGAATCCAATGGCGCACGTTATATGGCCAAAGGTGAACTGACGATCAAAGAGACAACCTTGCCCGTGCAAATGCCGTTCTCTCTGTCCATTGACGGCAATACCGCGACCATGTCGGGAAGCCTAGAGCTAGACCGCACATCCTACCAAGTCGGTACAGGCGTGTGGAGCAAAGGCGAATGGGTCGACAAAGCCGTTAAGGTGAATGTACAGATTAGCGCGACGAAGTCTTAGATTATAACGCCTCAAGCGCGGCTTCGCCTGCCCACCATAGGCATATTAATCCGAAAATGGCTGCGCCCATCATAATGGGCGAGATGCTGCCCCATGTCAGGCTGTCTGTTATCGTGCTGAGCATGGACGGCTCGACGCTCCGCGCAACGTCATTTGGCAAAATAGATGTTTTAGGCAGGCCCTGCGCCCAGCCAAAGAGAGCAGGGAGTTGGAGCGCCGCAATCAGCGCGCCGATTGTCCCGCTGCCAAGGATAAGTGAGCGCCGCAAGCGCTTGCGCTTGGCGATCTCGGTTTTTACCGCTGCCGCGAAGCCATCATCAGGCACAGGCGCGGCGTAGTCGGCCAGAAGCACTTTTAAATTTTCATCCATGGGATCATTTTCCATCATCATATTATGCCTGCTCATAGACTTTAAGGAAAGTCCTTAGTTTTTCGGTGCCCCGTTTGATATGCGATTTCACTGTACCCAGCGGTAATCCGCTGGCCTTGGCCACTTCGCTGTGACTCATGCCGTAAGATAAATTCATCATAATGACGGCGCGCACTTCAGGCGGAAGGTTGTCCATCGCCGTGGCAATATCTCGGGCCATTCCTGCGGGTGGGGGTTGGGTGGCTTCGTCTAAATCTACGCCATGACCTACTTCAAATAATTCGCGCCGCCTAGCGTGTTTGCGGGCATGTCCTGCATAGGCATTATAGGCGATTTGAAACAGCCAGCTTTTTGCCGCTTTGGGATCGCGCAAGTCCGCTAGCCTTTGATGGGCGATTAAAAACGCCTCTTGCGCCAGATCATCCGCCAGCGCCGCGTCCTTGCACAGACGCCGCAGAAACGCTCTGATTATGCCCTGATGGGCACGCAGCAAAGCGTCGAAATTGACGGACGCGGCAGACACCGCGCTATGCTCTCTCAATCATAGCGCGGGGCTGTGTTGATGCGAAGCTATTAGACATTCTCGGTCTTACGCCCCACGAAATACCAGAAGCCAAGAAGGGCGAGGCCAATAAATATCGGGAATGCGGATAATCCCAATAAGCCCGCAGTTTCGTCTTTGCCGTCAGCGACAAGTCCAAGCACGCATATCGCTAAGCCGATTGCTATGGCGATCATCCCGCGGCGTAAATCCGTATGCGGTTGACGAATAGGCAAACCGATTGATTTGACGAGGTCTGTTGGGGGTTCTTTGCCTGACGTTGCATATTGCTGCAGCACGTCCGCCATACGGTTACGTGTTTTATAGCGATTATTACTAATCACCCATACGGCGAATAAAATGATGATCGGGATAGCCCCGAAGAGTAAAAGAATAGCGATAATGCCTTCCATAACGTTCTCCTATGTTATGTCTCTAAGACGTCATAGCAGATGGATTTGGATGCAGGGCGAGGAATTTAATTCAAATTAATTTAGGTCTTCGCGCATCATTTCAATTTCAAGCCACTCATCTTCGCAGGCGGCGAGGCTTTTCTGCGCGGCCTCAAGTGCTTTAATCGCGCTGTTAAACGCGTCCGGGTCACGAGCAAATAAATCACCATCGTCTAATTTGGCTTGGTGCGCTTTAATATCCGCTTCCAGCTTTTTCATTTCTTTTGGAAGTTCTTTGGCGCGGTGCTCAAATTTATAAGACAGTTTTTTCACGGCCTTTTTAGGCGCTGCTTTCGCGGCAGGCGCAGATGTCTTTGCCGTAGATGTTTTCTCATCGCGGCGCGCTGACACATTGGCCCCGCCTTGGGCGAGCATATCAGAATAGCCGCCGGCATATTCCGTCCAATTACCGCCGCCATTTGGATCGCTCGCCAAAACGGATGTCACGGTGCGATCCAAAAAGTCGCGATCATGGGAGACGATGATCACGGTGCCCTTATAATCTGCCACCATTTCTTGGAGCAGATCCAGCGTTTCCAAATCCAGATCATTTGTCGGTTCATCGAGCACAAGCAAGTTTGACGGCAATCGCAATCCGCGCGCCAAAATCAATCGCGCGCGCTCCCCGCCGGACAAGCGCGTCACAGATGTGCGGGCCTGCTCAGGGGCAAAGAGAAAGTCTTTCATATAGCCAATAACGTGGCGGCTCTCGCCATCGACAATGACATGGTTGCCGCCGCCATCGGTGAGGGCCTCAGAAAGCGACCACTCATCTTTGAGGGTCTCGCGGCGCTGATCAATGACCAGCGGCTCAAGATTGACGCCGCGCGTAATTTGCCCGCTATCGGGCTCATGCCCGCCCATAATGAGTTTAAGCAGTGTCGTCTTGCCCGACCCATTCGGCCCGATAATCCCAAGGCGGTCGCCGCGCGCAATTTTTAGCGTCAGGTCATTTACAATTACCCGGTCGCCAAAGCTCTTAGTGACATTCTCCATACGCACAACAGATTTCCCGCTGCGCGAGCCCTCGGACACCGTGATGTTTGATGTGCCTTGGACGCTGCGGTGGTCTTTGCGGGTCTGGCGCAAATCGGCCAGTTCTTTGACGCGGCGTACATTACGTTTGCGGCGGCCAGATACGCCATGCACAATCCAGTGCTGTTCGCGCGCGATTTGGCGGTCCAGCTTGTGCTGATCCAGCTCTTCTTGCTCGATGAATTCATCGCGCCAATCCTCAAAGGCACCAAAGCCTTTATCCAGCAAGCGCGTTTGTCCCCGGTCCACCCATAATGTCTTACGCGATAATGTGCTGGCAAAACGTCTATCATGGGAGATCAAAACCAGCGCGCTACGCGTCGCGCCAAGCTCACCCTCTAGCCATTCAATAGCCGGCAAATCCAGATGGTTGGTCGGCTCGTCCAGCATTAAAATGTCCGGCTCAGGTGCAAGCGCGCGGGCCAGTGCCGCGCGGCGCGTCTCTCCGCCGGATAGATGCGACGTGCCATTGCCCCCATCGAGACCTAGCGCGTCGAGCAAATAAGGAATGCGGTAATAATCATCCGCGCCCTCGAGCCCGCCCGCGACATATTCTGCAATCGTGTCATAGGCTGACAGATCAGGTTCTTGCGGCAAATAACGCAGCGTCGTGCCCGGTTGAAAAAAGCGCTCGCCATCATCTGGTTCAATCTGCCCAGCGGCAATTTTAAGAAATGTCGACTTGCCCGACCCATTACGCCCAACAACACAAATTCGCTCGCCCGCATGCACCGCCATCTCCGCGCCCTCAAGCAGCGGCGTGCTCCCAAAGGTTAGGTGAATGTTTTTTAGATGGAGTAACGGTGGAGCCATGGCGCGGCTTTAAGGGAGGGGACGCGGAAAGGGAAGCTTAGAAAGCGGCTAATTTAGGCTCTCTTTTTCTATGGTGTTTTCAGAGGCTCTTTCCGCCTCTGCCCGCCGCGCAGCCAGTGTCGATTTCACTCTTGCTTCCGCCCCAAGCGCGGCGCGGCCTGCGGCGGCTTTCGCGGCGCCCCCTGCGCGGCGAATGGTTTTTAGGGCGAAATAGAGGTGATGCCACTCCTCATTGAACGAGATTTACAACGATTGACACTGTCTTAAATTCATATCTTTGGGTTCTTGGTTGTGGAGCAACTTGCATCTGCAAGAGGATGCGTGAAGCCCCTTTCAGAGCATCACATCGGATATTGACGTTCCCTATCGCTTCAATGCCTAATAAATTTTGATTTATTTTATTAAGTTCCTCATCCGCGGCAGAAAGTTTGTCTGACCGAATTGCAGTGACCGCCAAACTGCTGCCATCTTGTCCTGTACGTTCAATTGTTACTTCGATAGATGCGGAGGATGCCCCATCCGAGCACATAGACCGATGGTCAGCGGATATGAAATTTGCTGATCTGTATATGCTTGGTCCTTTTATTATATCATCCGATAATGCGCCGACAGACTGACTCTGGTCAATCAACATGGGGTTGGGGTTTAGATAGCTTCTTTTCTGCGTAGTTTCACAGGCTCCAACGCTGATTAATGCTGTAAAAATCAAAAGATAGAGATACTTCATGATTGTACGCAATTGTCTGCCACTGCATTTTCTTCAATTTCAGTGGGCAGATTATTTCCTCGTCTCATCTGTGACTCCGTTAAATTTACATAATCTGCTCTGTCACTGTAGTCAAAACCTCTGAGGCTCCCATCAGGAGCGACAATGTATAATGTTAAAGTATCTGGATTGGTTCCATTTGCTACCATTGCGTCAGCACCTGCCCAATCATCACCGCTTGGATAGCGATTTATCCTGTCAATTGTTTCTCCATTTTGTGATGGATGATTGTGTATTACTCCTGTAATTGTGCCGTAATCATTCGGGCCAATGGGTATGTCAACATTATATGGGCTTCCATCAGTAAGAAATGTATTTCTGTATATACCAATACTGCCGTCTGTGTTTTGCGAGAATAGGCCGCCCCATTCATCGTTATTGTCGCCAAACATATTTCTAAACCAATCAGCCAACCCTCTCTCTTGGCACTCAGTATCTTGATCTTCTTCTTCTTCTTCTTCTTCGCCACTATCATCTGACGACGCTCCACCAGATGTTGGGATAGCGTCAAACGAACTATTGAAGAAGTTTACAAGAGCATCATAGGCTTGCATCTGAAAAATTAACTCACCTGGCGTGGTTCTGATTATCGTTCCAGTGGAAATGACTTCATCATCGGGTTCAGCACCCCCGCCCCAATTTAAGGCTATGTCCGTTTTGGTCGTGATGGTGACGAACCAATTTTGATTGGAGGCATGGCCGATGTCTCCTGCGACGAGAGCTGTAGAGACTGCGCTGAAGCCAAAAGGCGAGGGGCATAAACTTAGTCTTTAGCTTTTCCTTCCGCCTCTGCCCGCCGCGCGGCCAGTGTTGATTTCACTCTTGCTTCCGCCCCAAGCGCGGCGCGGCCTGCGGCGGCTTTCGCGGCGCCCCCTGCGCGGCGAATGGTTTTTAGGGCGAAATAGAGAACCAGTCCTGCAATCCCTGCAATGAGAAGCAGGCTGTAGAATACTCCATGAACCGACATACCAAGCCACAATCCTAATGCTCCGAATATGACAATAACGCCAAAGGCGAGCCATGAGAGCAGCTTGGCCTTGCCCAGCGCGGCTTGCGCAGGGATGAGCGCAGCATCAATGGCCATGTCGCCGGCTATGGCGCGGGCTTTTTCGCGGTCTTTGCGCGCGCGAATCAAAGATATAGATTTAAAGATCATAGTTAACTCTAGAGCAGGCACAGCAGAGAGGCAAAGTGTGAGGCAGGCGCGTAAATATCACCTTAAAACAGGAGTGAAAACTGCGCGCATGGGCGCAAAACAAAATAGTCTGTTTGCCGCACTGCAGATAGGGTTGGAATCTGAAAAATGCCGTGTTAAGGGGGCGCGAATTTCCAGCAAAGCGGCTGAATCGGCGCGGCGTTTGGGCATATGTTTTCACTCTGGACGGCGCGCGCTGTCTGATTAACTCAATGGATGGCTTAATGTCACAAGACAGCGTGATTGCAACAGAAGCCGCAGGTCGATACGCAAATGCGCTTCTTGATCTGGCGGGAAGTGCTACAGCACTGAAAACACTCGAAAAAGATGCTAAATCAGTCAAAGCGATGTTCGCGGGAAATGCCGACCTGCGCCGCCTTGTTGATAGCCCGGTGTTCAACGCCGAAGACAAAGCAGCCGCGCTTGTCGCGGTGATGAAGAAGGCCAAAGTGAGCCCTTTGATGCAGCAATTTGTGGGAACGGTTGCGCAGAATCGCCGCGCAGCTGAGATTCCGTCCATGCTGACATCGTTTGAAAAAAAGCTAGCGATAAAACGCGGCGCGACAACGGCTGTTGTGACATCTGCTAAGAAATTAACACCTGCTGAGCTCAAAGCGATGAAAGCAGAGCTTAAGACATCACTCGGCCGCACGGTCGATATTGAAACACAAGTCGACCCTGATTTACTGGGCGGCTTTTCCGTAAAAATTGGCTCCCGCCTATTTGATAATTCACTCAAGACCCAATTAGATGGTCTTAAACTTGCGATGAAAGAGGTCTAACCATGGATATCCGCGCAGCTGAAATTTCCTCAATACTCAAGAAGCAGATTAAAGGCTTCGGAACACAGGCCAAAGTCTCTGATGTTGGTCAGGTTCTGTCCGTTGGTGACGGTATTGCCCGTATTTACGGACTTGAAAATGTCCGCGCCGGTGAAATGGTTGAGTTCCCGGGCGGCGTCAAAGGCATGGCGCTGAACCTTGAAAAAGACAATGTCGGTGTTGTTATCTTTGGTGATGACCGCGGCATTAAAGAAGGCGACACAGTTAAGCGCCTCGGCGAAATCGTTGACGTCCCTGTTGGGAAAGGTCTTTTGGGCCGCGTTGTTGACCCGCTTGGCAATCCTATTGATGGCAAAGGCCCAATCAAATCAACAGAGCGTCGCCTCGTTGATGTTAAAGCGCCCGGCATTATGCCGCGCAAAGGCGTCCACGAGCCTGTTCAAACCGGTATTAAAGCGATTGACGCGCTTATCCCTGTTGGCCGCGGCCAGCGCGAACTCATCATTGGTGACCGCCAAACAGGTAAGACCGCCGTTGCTGTCGACGCGATCCTCAATCAAAAAGCCGCATTTGACGACAACCGCGAAAACGACAAATTATATTGTATCTATGTTGTGATCGGACAGAAGCGCTCAACGGTTGCGCAGCTTGTTAAAACACTCGAAGAAAACGGCGCGATGGATTATTCCATTATCGTTGCCGCGACAGCGTCTGAGCCTGCTCCGCTGCAGTTCTTGGCTCCCTTTGCCGGTTGCGCGATGGGCGAATATTTCCGCGATAACGGCATGCACGGCCTGATCATTTATGATGATCTGTCCAAGCAAGCGGTTGCTTATCGCCAAATGTCATTGCTTCTTCGTCGTCCTCCGGGCCGTGAAGCCTATCCGGGTGACGTCTTCTATCTTCACTCCCGCCTTCTTGAGCGCGCAGCGAAGCTTAATGAGGATAATGGCGGCGGCTCTTTGACGGCTCTGCCGATTATTGAAACCCAGGGTAATGACGTTTCGGCCTTTATTCCGACCAATGTGATTTCCATTACAGATGGCCAAATCTTCCTTGAGACAGATTTGTTCTTCCAAGGCATCCGCCCGGCGCTAAATGTCGGTCTATCGGTTAGCCGCGTTGGATCATCTGCCCAGATTAAAGCGATGAAACAGGTTGCCGGCCCGATTAAAGGTGAGCTTGCGCAGTACCGCGAAATGGCGGCCTTTGCGCAATTTGGTTCTGACCTTGATGTGTCGACACAAAAGCTTCTCGCGCGCGGTGAGCGTTTGACTGAGCTGCTCAAGCAGCCTCAATTCTCGCCTCTACAGGTCGAAGAGCAAGTCTGCGTTATCTATGCCGGTACGCGCGGCTATCTTGATCGCATCGAGACAAAGCAAGTCGGCCCATATGAGAAAGAGCTTCTGGCGCATCTTCATGCTGAGCATAGCGATCTTCTTAAGGACATCGCAGAGGGCAAGAAATTGACGGATGAGATTGAGTCTAAGCTGAAATCCGTTTTGGAAAGCTTCACAACGAATTTTGCGGCTTAAGTCACATAAAGAGACAGGGCTATGGCCAGTTTAAAAGAACTTAAAACCCGGATCGCGTCGATTAAATCGACGCAAAAGATCACGAAAGCCATGCAAATGGTTGCGGCAGCCAAGCTGCGTAAAGCGCATGAAGCGGCGGAATCCAGCCGTCCTTATAGTGACCGTATGGGCGCTGTGATTGCCAATCTGGCCAGTTCAATGGTCGGCAATGGCGACGCGCCGGAAATGCTTGTCGGCAATGGCAAAGATGATGTGCATCTGCTTGTCGTCGCGACGGCGGACCGCGGTCTGTGCGGCGGATTTAACGGCAATATTGTGCGCGCCGCGCGCGAAGAAATTGTTGCGCTGAAACGCGCCGGTAAGACAGTCAAACTCTTTTGTATTGGTAAAAAGGGCTATGATCTGCTCGCGCGCCTCTACAAAGATGACATTGTTGAATTTATCTCTCTTCGCGAAGAGAAAACAATCACAGCCGAAGTCGCGCAGCGTCTTGGCGGGCAAATTACGGCCATGTACGAAGCTGGCGATTTTGATGTCGCGCGTTTGGTTTACTCGCAATTCCAAAATGTCATGACGCAAGTCCCGACGCTGAAAACTTTGATCCCTGCAGCCGCAGGTCTTGATCTCGGCGATGACGCTTCTGGCGAAACGCCATCAGCTGCGCCTGATTTGGACGGCGCGATCTATACTTATGAGCCAGATGAAGCAGGCATTTTGAAAGTCCTGCTTCCCCGTAATTTGAACACGCAGATTTTCGCAGCCTTGCTCGAAAATGTGGCGGGCGAAATGGGCTCGAAGATGACAGCGATGGATAACGCGACGCGTAATGCGGGCGATATGATCGATGATCTATCTCTACTCTTTAACAGAACACGTCAGGCGCAGATTACATCTGAGCTTATTGAAATTATTTCCGGCGCAGAAGCGCTTTAAAGTTACCAGCCAAGAGGAAAAGCATCATGGCAAAAGCAGCGACTAAAACGGCTAAGAAGCCAGCAGCG
>CALLBH010000184.1 GCA_938001945.1 uncultured Robiginitomaculum sp. | reverse complement strand
AAATCCCCGCATGGTCGCAAGTCCCCAATTTATGATTAAATATAATCTCATATGCAGTCATGACCACGAATTCGAAGCCTGGTTTTCCAAAGGCTCCGATTTCGATGATCAGAAATCTGGCGGCCTTTTGCTCTGCCCGATCTGCGGCGACATAAAGATAGATAAAGCTATCATGGCCCCTGCTGTCTCGACATCGCGTAAAAAAGACGCCGCCGCGAAAAAGCATAAAGCGGCCTTATCCATGATGAACGCGGCGGCGGATAAAATTCGCAAAGAGATTGCGGAGAAGTGTGATGATGTCGGTGATAAATTCGCGGATGAGGCCCGCGCCATTCATTACGGCGAAAAAGAAGAGCGCGCCATTTATGGCTCTGCCTCCCCGCGCGAAGCCGCTGAGCTGCAGGATGAAGGCATCGCGGTCGCCCCGCTACCGGAAGTTTTAGTGCCCAAGCCCGATAAGAAATTGAATTAGACAATCGAAGGATAAATCATGACCATAGGTGTTGGCGGGAAAACCGCAGAGCAGGCCTTAGCCACATTATCGGATATGACCGCAGGTACTACTCCGATTGGGATGGAAGAATATCAGGCGCGCATCGACAAGGCACAGCGCCTCATGGCGGAGCAGGGGCTTGCGGCGCTTTACCTGCACGCAGGCACATCGCTCTATTATTTTACGGGCACGCGCTGGAATAGCTCGGAGCGTATGGTCGGGGCTTTGCTCCTCCCTACGGGCGCCCCGATTTACATCGCGCCAGCCTTCGAAGAAGGCACAATCCATAAATTCATGACCGTGGAGGGCGAGGTCGCGACATGGGAAGAGCATGAGTCGCCTTACGGGATTGCAGCCAAACTCCTCGATGATCGCGGCGTCACCAGCGGCGTGATGGGCCTTGATGAGGCGACGCCCTTTTTTGTCTCTGATGGCATGGCCAAAGCCTCAAAGGGTTTTACGTTCACAAATGGCGCGTCAGTCACGGCCGCGTGCCGCATGATTAAATCGCGCGCTGAACTTGACCTTATGACGCGCGCAAAAGAGATGACTTTGGCTGTGCATAAAGCCTGCGCGTCTATGCTGCGCGAGGGCATTACCGTGCCTGAAGTTCACGCTTTTCTGGATGATGCCCACCGCAAGGTTGGCGCGCCCGCCGGGTCATATTTCAAGATCGTTCTGTTCGGCCCGGATAGCGCCTTTCCGCATGGCGTGAAGACGCCCAAAGCGCTTGAGGTTGGCGATATGGTGCTGATTGATACGGGGTGTAAACTCCATGATTATATCTCCGATATTACGCGCTCTTATGTGTTTGGCGCGCCGACCGAGAAACAGCGCAATGTGTGGGAGGCCGAAAAGGCCGCGCAGGCCAAAGCCTTTGACGCCGCGCAAATCGGGCAGCCTTGCGCCGCTGTTGATCTCGCTGCGCGTGCGGAGCTTGAGGCGCGCGGCTTCGGCCCGGGCTACGCGCTGCCCGGTCTGCCGCATCGCACGGGGCACGGCATTGGCCTTGATATTCACGAATGGCCGTACCTCAATTGGGGTGACACAACCCCGCTTGCCGCCGGCATGTGTTTTTCAAATGAACCCATGATCTGCGTCGAAGGCGAATTTGGCATCCGCCTTGAGGATCATTTCTATATGAGCGACACTGGCCCTGTCTGGTTCACGGAGCCGAGCAAGAGCATTGATGATCCCTTTGGGATTTAATGGTATAACCTTAGTATGATACAAAGTTTTTTGGTCGCCTGTGGCGTTTCTTTTATTCTTCCACTTGTCATTTACTGGATACGACGACACGCTACAGATTCTAATCCTGCGGAACTATCGGAACTTGAGGGGCGAATATCTCCAGGGAAAACCTCGGCATACTTTACTGTTGTAATCGGAGCGCTTCTATTCGGAACAGGTATATTTACAATAGTTGCCCAGTCTGAGTTTGCGATTGGTTTTATTGTTTCTGTATTTGGTCTTTGCGTCGGCGGTTTCATGCTTCCC
Source organism: uncultured Robiginitomaculum sp. (assembly GCA_938001945.1). GTDB lineage: Bacteria > Pseudomonadota > Alphaproteobacteria > Caulobacterales > Maricaulaceae > Robiginitomaculum. Next base: position 2,161 of record CALLBH010000184.1, on the reverse strand, counting down.
TCTCTATTTTCAATTCATGACATTACCTGGACTGCCGATGAATTTAGCGGAACATCCCGCTTATTCGGACCAACTTTAGGGTGGCACAAAACTACGATTTTTTGGGATGATGTTATCGCAAGAGGGCAAACAATAACCCAATATGACTATTTAGAAGCCAAAGATGGAAGGCGCATTTATTGGAGTTATCTTTATCTTGGTACAGGGGTTTTCGAGGATATGATTGCGAAAAAATGTAAGAATTTGCCAGATCATCATACATAAATCATCCGTTTGAAACTTGAAGATTGATGAAACCAATTTGAGCCGCTGCGCGTAATTATTGTTCACCAATAATTCAGAGCAAGGGCGGTCTATGTTTCGTGTTATACTTTTACTCAAAATATTCATCGCGATAATAATCGCCGCAGGATTAGTGCCGCCCGCCGCTGCGCAAAATACGGGCGGCGTGTTTGGCCCCGGCGTGACCGAGGGTGACCGCACGGTGCAATATCGTATTGGCATTGACCCTGATGGGGCCAATGACGAGGCCGCAATTGCGCAGCGTATCCATTATCAGCAAGCCATAAATGGCGACTGGCGCTGGCGCGTTGTGGCGCAAGCGCGAAAGACAAATGAGTCCGATGTAGATTTTGATTTCATCCAAACTGAGCTCGCATGGCAGATCAGCCCTGATGGGCAGGATTATCAAACAGGTTTGCGTTTTGACGCGACATTGCGCGACGATGACCGCGCGCACCAACTCGGCGTAAATTGGATTAATCAGTGGAAACTGGCGGAGGGCTGGCAGGCCCGCGCGCTAACGCTCACCTCTGTTCAAGTCGGAAATGACGCGCGCGACGGCATTTTTGCCCAGACCCGATTTAATGTCTCAAAGAAGCTGGATAGCGGCGCAAGCCTTGGCGTCGAGATGTTTAATTTTTACGGCTATACTGGCGATATTCCTGATTTCGAGGATCAACGCCACTCTGTCGGGCCGTTCATTTCGACTAAGCTGACTGAGGATGTTTCAATATTTGCGGGCGCGCTTTTCGGCATCACCGACGCCTCGCCCGACAATGAATTACGCCTGTGGGTTAGTCGGGGGTTTTAGTATTCATAATATACTTTACTGAATTCTAACTAGACTCTTGCCAGGGACTTTAGCCCGTTAGATAAGCCGCATGTGCAAAACCTTGACATTTAGGTAAATTCCTGTTATTTAGATATTGCAAAGTCGCCCTTGTGTCCCGAACTGTCACCGTAGGGTGTGCGTTCTGGTCAATCGACCAGATAGGGCACAGGGCGCATTTATTTAAATTCCCAAATGTTTGAAATTTGACCGTTTCGTCTTAACTTGTCTCGCCAGCGGTTTGAATGCTGCCGATCAATTTTGTAAGAACGGGCAATTGCTCCTACGCACATATCTGCTAGTTGTATTAAAGAGTCACTTTTGGAGTCTTTAAGATTAATCTTTGAAACGCAGCCAGCTCTCAATTCACGTCGCATGTAAGCTTTGAGTTGCCTTTTAAAATGTCTATCACCTGAGCCATCTATAATAACTTTTGCATTTCTTAAAACTCCGCCATCGTTTTGTAACATTTGTCTTACAAAAAATCTGTAAAAATCATCTTTCACATTTCTAAGATGCTCTGAGTAGACGCGGTCTTTCTGAACAACAATTGATCGAGTTGTAAAATTGCAATTTCTAATCTCGTGAAAAAATATATCCTTGTTTTTCGAACTGAGCTTATTGAACTTAAACTCAGGTTTCACACGCAAAGATCTTAATAAATTTCTCAAAACAATGTTTGTTTGAGTTGCGTCTTCTTTACTTCCGAAAATCACCATTGTGATAACGAAATTTGGCGAAGAGCCTTTGCCTAGCTTAAAACCTGGGTCACCAGACTCATCTATAAAAACGTACATACCTGCTGATAGCCTAAATTAATATAACTGCCATCAGATATTTTAGGTTTTAAGACCAACCGTCACATAATTTATGCCCAAATCATCGCTGAATGACCAATTATCGGTAATCGGATTTAGGGTCATGCCGACGCTCGGTTCAGGGGTTAGACCTGCGCCGATGAGATAGCTACGCAGCTCTGTCGGTTTGACGAGTTTGCTATATTGATGCGTCCCTTTGGGGAGCCAGCGCATGACATATTCTGCGCCGACA
>CALLBH010000183.1 GCA_938001945.1 uncultured Robiginitomaculum sp. | reverse complement strand
ATTAGCTGCGCTACAAAACGGGGCAAAACTGGCACATAGCCTAGGCCTCGAAGTGCATTGCGGGCATGGTCTGACCTTTGATAATGTCGGCGCCGTTGCCGCTATCCCCGAAGTCATGGAGCTTAATATCGGGCATTTCTTAATGGGCGAGGCCATATTTATGGGCTTGCCCGCCGCGATGGAACGTATGCGCGCAGAGATCGAAAAAGCGCGCGCCTAATGCCGGATATGATCCTCGGTATTGGAACGGATATTTGCGACATTGGCCGCATTGAAAAATCGCTGGCCAAACATGGCGATAAATTTGAGCATAAAATATTCACGAAATCTGAGCGTGACTATTGCGCGGGTAAAGCCGCCAAAGCCGAATGTTACGCCAAACGTTTTGCGGCCAAAGAAGCGCTGGCTAAAGCCCTCTCAACCGAGGATACGGGTTGGCTGACCTGGCAAGACGTCGAAATCAAGAGCGCCCCGTCGGGAAAGCCGTCCATCACCTTGCATGGCAAAGCCTTGGAGCGCCTGATTGAAATGACGCCCGACGATCACATTCCGACGATCCATCTATCCCTCTCGGATGAGCCGCCTTATGCGCTCGCTTTCGTCATTATTAGTCTCGCGCCACATGCAGCCTAGCTGTATTTTCCCTTGTGACCTGCGCGCATTGCGCAGTAGGGAGGCGCCATGAGCGAGAACCCGCAATTTACACGCCTTCAAAAGCGCATTGGATATAAATTTACCAATGACGCTTTGCTAGAGCGCGCCATGACGCATCGCTCGTATGGCGACGGGCGGCGCATGACAGCGGATAATGAGCGGCTAGAGTTTCTAGGCGATCGCGTGCTGGGCTTGTTGACGGCGGAGCGAATTTTTGCGGCGTCTAACGCGAAAGAGGGTGAACTGGCGCGTAAGCTCAATAGTCTTGTGCGTAAAGAAGCCTGTGCCCGCGCCGCACGCCGCGCGGGACTTGGGGATGCCATCCTGATGAGCCAAGCCGAGGTTAAGCAAGGCGGGCGTGAGAAAATCTCTATTTTGGGCGATGTCTGCGAGGCCTTGATGGGCGCGCTATATTTAGACGGCGGCATTGACGCCGCGGCCAGTTTTTACGAGCTGTTCTGGAGTGAAGAATTAGAGGGGCTGGATAAATTAGGCGGTAAAGACCCGAAAACAGAACTTCAAGAACGCGCCTCTGCACTGGGTAAAGACAATCCGCTATATCGTGTTAAAGAGCGCAGCGGACCCGACCATAAACCTGTATTTATTATCACAGTTTCCGTTGATGATATTGGCCAAGCCGATGGAGCGGGGACATCCAAAAAAGACGCCGAGCGCACAGCCGCGAAATTATTATTAGAAATGATGCCAAAATGAGTGAAGACACATCTAAACCCCGCGCTGGATTTTGCGCTGTTATCGGCGCGCCCAATGCGGGTAAATCCACGCTAACCAATGCATTGGTCGGAGAAAAAGTTTCTATCGTCACGCACAAAGTGCAAACGACGCGCTTTCAGCTGCGCGGCATTGCGATGCTGGGCGCGGCCCAAGTCGTGCTGGTGGATACGCCCGGTATCTTTGCCGCCAAAAGCCGTCTTGACCGCTCTATGGTTCATGCCGCGTGGACAGGCACCAAAGACAGCAGCGCGATTGTGCATGTTGTCGACGCCCCTGCATTTTCGCGCGTATTGCTGGGCGCGGAGAGCGGGGCGCAAGACCGCTTGGCCGCCAAAGATACAGAGCGCGTGATTGAGGGCCTAAAGAAACGCGGCCAAGATGTGCCGGTCTTTCTTGTGCTGAATAAAATCGACCAAGTGGCGGGCGAAGAAGCCTTGCCGCTGATCGCGCATTTCTCTGAGCCAAATATTTATCAGGCAATTTTGCCGATTAGCGCGACAGCGGGAACGGGTCTAAAAGAACTTAAGAGCTTGCTGGCCGGCGCTATGCCCGAAGGGGCATATCTTTTTCCGCCCAATCAGGCCGCAGATGTGCAGAGCAAAATTATCGCCGCCGAAATTACGCGCGAGAAATTATACCTGCAAGTGCATGATGAAATTCCATATGAGTCGATGGTCACTACAGAGAGTTGGAAGAACCTGCGCAGCGGCGATATCCGTATTGAGCAGGTGATTTATGTGCGCAAAGACTCACAAAAGCCTATCATTTTGGGCGCGGGCGGACGCAAGATTAAAGCAATAGGCGCGGCCGCGCGCGAGGAAATGCAGGAGTGGCTGGGCGTGAAGGTGCATCTTTTCCTCTTTGTTAAAGTGCGCGCAAATTGGCGCGAAGATAAAGAGCGTTATACTGAATTTGGTTTGGAGTTCGACGTTTAAGGCCCGCTATGGAATGGACCTCAAACGGCATAGTTTTATCGGTTAGAAAACACGGCGAGACATCTGCGATTGTTGATGTTTTAACGCCGGATCACGGACGTCATCTCGGCCTTGTGCGCGGCGGCGTCGGGCGGCGTATGCGCCCCGTCTTGCAGCCCGGAAATGTTATCACTGTCACATGGCGCGCGCGCCTGTCCGAGCATTTAGGCTATATGACCGCCGAGCTATCCGATGCTCGCTTTGCGCAGATCATGGACGACCGCAAAGCGCTTACGGCGCTGAACGCCATCTGCGCCGTGACCACAGCAATCATGCCGGAGCGCGAAACTCATCAAGATGTTTATGACGCGACCGCAGTGCTCATCTCCCATCTCCACAATGCTGATATCTGGCCCGCGCTCTATGTGCGCTGGGAGGCGGGGCTTCTGTCCGCTATGGGATATGGACTCGATTTATCGACTTGCGCCGCCAGCGGGGTGACGGAGAATTTAACGCATGTCTCACCGCGCTCTGGCCGCGCCGTCTGTTACGCCGAGGCCGAGCCCTATTTGGACAAGATGTTTGTACTCCCGCAATTCCTACGCGGCGGGCAGGGCGCAACGCAGGCCGATATCGCCGCGGGTTTGCATCTCACTGGAGCGTTCTTGCGCACCCGGATATTATGGCCGGCCAATAAAGATTTACCCGAGGCGCGGGAGCGTATGGTGGGGATGATTTCGGGATAGAAGATTCCTTTTGGCAATTTCAGAAAAAGGGGTTGAGGCTCTATTCCTCCAGTCATCATCCCGCCGGAGGGCGGGTCGGATCCGCGCACGGACCCAGATGTGCAAATTCTATTCTTAAAAAGAACTGAGATAGGGCGCGGGGAGTGTTCAGCATTATAAAGCACCACTTACCCATAAAACAGGCGTAGCCATTCTGGGTCCCGCCC
>CALLBH010000182.1 GCA_938001945.1 uncultured Robiginitomaculum sp. | reverse complement strand
CAAGAGACCCGGATCGAGCGCAAGGGCGCGGGCAAGCCCTGCCCGCTTGCGCATGCCGCCAGACAAATCAGCAGGCATGAGCGTTGCCGCATGCGGCGGCAAGCCAACCAAATGCAATTTCATATCGGCGAGGTCTCGCATCAGCTTAAGCGGTATATCCGTGTGCTCTCGCATGGGGACCATCACATTTTCCCGCACAGTCAAAGACGAAAACAATGCTCCGCCTTGAAACAATACGCCCGTGCGGTTGTTCAGGGCTTGCCGCTCGGTCTCGGATAACTCGCCGCGCGGCGTCCCATAGAGATAGACCGTTCCGGCATTGGCTTGTCTTAACCCCAACAATGTATTGAGCAAGACAGATTTACCTGTGCCAGAGCCGCCAACGAGTCCAACGATTTCACCTTTGTGGATTTCAAGGTCGAGATTCTCATGCACGACATTTTCGCCAAATGCGGTCTTAATACCTTTGGCGACGATTGGCATATTTTCTGAAATGCGGTTCGCCATCTAGTAATCCAACTGCAAGAAGAATAGCGCAAAAAGTGCGTCCAAAACAATAACCGCGAAGATCGCTTGCACAACAGATGCCGTAGTGCGTTGACCCAAAGACTCAACACTCCCGGTCACAGCGAGGCCCTGTCGACATCCGATAACCGCAATGACAAATGCAAAAATCGGCGCTTTGACCATCCCAACTACAAAATGAGATATATCTATATTTTCTGCAATGCGCAGAAAGAATGTATTAAAGGCAATCCCTTCTACAAATTTGGCAACGACCGCGCCGCCCATAAGCCCTGAGAGCATTGCCGCAACCGTCAAGATCGGGGCGCTTATTAAACAAGCCAGTGCCCGCGGCGCGACAAGTGTTCCGTCTGTGTCGAGCCCGATAACCGTCATTGCGTCAACTTCTTGTCGCATAACCATGGACCCAATAGAGGCGGTAAATGCGGAGTTTGACCGGGCAGCCATCATAATTGCCATAATCAAAACGGCGAACTCGCGAAGGACCGCAAGGCCAACTAAATCGACCATGAAAATTTGAACGCCAAATGTCGCAAGTAATTGAGCGCCCATGAATGCAATCACGCACCCAATAAAAAAGGACAGCACCACAACAATCGGGATGGCATCAAGACCGACTCGCTCAAGAAGTGATACAACAGAGCGCCAGCGCACGCGCCCGGGTTGAAAAATGGATCTTCCTAGAACAACAGCCACGCGTCCAATAAATGCAATCGTATCATAAATCTCATTTGCGCCGCGAACAGTCGCTTCACCAAGGCGCGCTAACGCATCATACCATGGCCGCGTCACGCGAGGGGGATCACCGCGCCGCGCCTCAGCAGCAGCCGTTAAGAGCTTTTTCTGCCCCTCTGTCGCGCCGATCGTATCGAAAACGATAATGTCGCCCTCACTCCCGCTTAATGCGCGCGCAAGAACATAGGCCCCGCTAGTATCAATCGCTTCTGTCTGCGTAAGATCAAAGGTGACATATTCATGATCATCAACTTTGTAAGCCTCAGCAGCCTTATCAATTGCGCCAACTGTTTCATATGTCCAGCGGCCAAGCACCTGCACAGTCATGCGCAGGTCTTCAACCGTCACAATAAAGGCACTATTTCCGATGTCTTCGCTTGAGCTCATATAATTCACCGTGCAAACAGGACGCCTCTAGGTCAAGAAACGATTACGATGCAACGCATATTTGTAACACAAAAAAGCTATCCTGTTAGAGGTGTTTTCCGCATATCCCGCAGTGCAAAAACGCAGGTTGATGTCGTTGAAGTGACCCTCCAAGACGGCGACTATGTCGGGCGCGGCGAGTGCCGGCCCTATGCCCGCTATGGCGAGACGCCGCAAAGCGTTTCCAATGACATTCGCGGACTCGGCAATATCGTAGAAAACAAGCTTTCGCCCGCCGATTTGCAAAGCCTTATGCCCGCAGGCGCCGCACGAAATGCGGTGGATTGCGCGATGTGGGATTTAGTGGCGAAACGAACGGGGCGGCGCGTCTATGATCTGGCGGGACTCCCTCAGCCCAAATCACTTAAAACGGCTTTCACCCTGTCTTTGGATACGCCGGAAAATATGGCACTCGCCGCCATAAAGGCCCGTGCCTTTACCTGTTTGAAGATTAAAGTTGGCGCCCAGAATGCGATTGAATGCGCAAAATCAGTAATGCGCGCACGTCCCGATGCTGAGTTGATCATTGATGCCAATGAGGCTTTGCAGCCCGGCGAGCTAATGGCATTTCGCCAAGCCTTTGACGGCTGGCCTATTGTGCTCATCGAGCAGCCTTTTCATGCCGACAGCCGCGACGTAATTTCAGACCCCGACGGCTTACCCGTTATTTGCGCTGATGAAGCCTTACACACCGCGGATGATCTTGCGCGCCTGTGGTCCCAAGGCTACCGCGCCGTGAACATCAAGCTGGATAAATGCGGCGGATTAACAGCAGGAATTGATCTTGTGTCGCGCGCGCAATCCATGGGCTTTGTCACAATGGCAGGATGTATGGTTGGGTCATCCCTTGCACTCGCCCCCATGATGTTACTCGCTCAGGACGCTGATGTTATTGATTTGGATGGCCCATCACTGCTGGATGAAGATTGCGAAGACGGACTTGTGTATGATGGGCAGATTGTGCACCCGCCCTCTCCGACACTATGGGGTTAAGACGCCCCTGCGCTGCTTCCTCGAAGACGTATGCCATATGCATCGGTGACATCACGAAGTTGATCAACGGATGTTGACAGGCGAGCCATATCCAAACTATTTTCGCTCACACCTTTTTCTGCTAGAGCCTGCTGGAACATTGCCTCGGCCTGACGCGCTGAGAGAAGCGCAGTTTCGAGATCTGATAGCTCACTACCTACATCTGTTGCGGATGGATTATTTCTTAGGAATTCACGCGCTGAAATCGTTGTCGCAACAACATATTCATCTGCGCGGCTAATGTCTGCGGTAATCATATCGCTTTCACTTCGGCGCGTAAGATAATTACGAACAGGATCAATGACTTTACCGGTCTTTTTCAAGCCGCGCACCAGTATATTGACGGCAGATTGCGACCGATTGCTCGGGTTTATGCGAGACCATCCTTCAGTTGAAAATACACTGGATAGCTTTCGCGCGCTGAGTTTTACGGCAGAGCGGTCTTGGATCTCGGATTGCGACATCAGAGTGCCGGACTGCACAGGCGCCATTTCCACAGTCGCACATGCGGACAGCGTAACGGCTAAAACTAAACCAATGGCAAGGCGTTTCATGTCTGTTCCTATGTTCCCGGCTTGATACACCAAGATTAACTCACGTCATGCAAATCTATCAAAACATGATTTATTTAACATGAATGCCCCGTTATTTTTTAACAGCCGAAAACACTAAGGCAAGGCAGCATACCATTTGATTACTAAATCTTAAGACTTCTCATTTGCGCAGCCAGTTCGCGACGCAATGAGCTAGCCAGGTAAGAACCCGCCAATGTACCCGAGGATTGACGTCACCATAACAATACCGACAAAGATTGGAGCGACCCAGCGCGTTAGGAAAATAATAGCGCGACCTAACCCATTCCCTGGGCCCGCTAATTGCTCTTCAATCATAGACCGCTTAACGCGCCAGCCCACGAACATAACAATCAGGAAGCCAGCTGTTGGGAGCATGACCTTGCCCGTAAATCCGTCAATTGCATCAAGCGCAGGGGTTAGAAGCTGTTTATCTTCATTAAGCCCGACACCAAACACCGAAATCAATCCGATCAATATCATCAAGGCCCCGACGATCCAAGCCGCTTTTCGTTTAGACACATTAAAGCGCTCACTAGCGAAAGCCGCAGAAGGCTCAAGCAAACTTGTCGATGAGGTAATCGCGGCAAAGAACGCCAAGAAGAAGAAGGCCGCACCGAGCACTGGTCCAATCGCGCCCATTGTTTCGAAGGCATTTGGCAGTGTAATGAACAGCAAAGAAGGACCTGCGCTCTCAGATAAACCAGAAGCAAACACAATTGGGAAAATTGCTAATCCTGCGATCAGGGCAACGAGCGTGTCCATGATGGCCACGATTACAGCAGAATTGGGCAAGGAAACACCTTTAGGGATGTATGATCCGTAAGTGATCATAATCGCACTGCCAACGCCTACTGAGAAGAAGGCCTGTCCGAGCGCTGCATTGGCAACGCTTCCGAAGTTTGAAAACGCCGAGGCATCAGGGTTCTTGGTCAGCATCTCATTGACATCAGGGACATATAAGAACTTAAGCGCTTTTTGCGTTGCTCCGGACTCTAAACCCACGAAGACTGAATAAATCGCGAGCGCCAGAAGCAAAGCAAAGAAGGCCGGCATTAACAGCCGCGCTGCAAGTTCAATCCCTTTATTCACGCCTCGACTAACAAGCCAAATGGTCAAAAGCGCGAAAGCTAAAAACCAAGGCAAAACCTGCAACGGTGAAGACCCAAAATCAAAAAAGCTCTGCGCAACAGCATCTGGGGACATTCCCGAGAAAGCGTCCGTCATCATCAACCAGACATATTTCACAACCCAACCTGCAATGACGCAATAGAATGTCACGATCAAGAAACCAGCGATCATTCCAACCCAGCTTGCAATCTGCCAAGCAGGACTGCGCCCTGATTTTTCAGCGACTTCCCCTAAGGAGTTTACAGCGTTTGCATATGATCCTGAGCGCCCAACTAAGTACTCACTCAGTAATACTGGAACGCAGACAAAAAACACGGCCGCAAGGTAAACCATGATGAAGGCGCCGCCGCCATTCGCACCCGCTTCAGATGAAAACCGCCAAAGATTTCCCAGACCGACGGATGAACCGACAGCGGCCATAATAAATGCGAAACGTGATGACCACTGCGCTGTGCTTTGCGTAGACATAATACCCCCTAAGTGCCTGCATGTGCAGGTCAAAATTTTAACGACAATCCCAATTCAAACGCGACAAATCAAGGCTAAATCGAATATTGAGCTCAGTAATATAGTGCCAATTGAAGTTTACCTTCTGGTCACAACATTACCTTAAGTTGCAATCAAAAGAGGGTTAAATGTTAGCGCAAGAAAAATTTAGTCGTGACAGTGAGCACACCGAGAAGAGCTCTCATCTGCGTGCAGTGAATACCTCACAACCCTCAACTCAGTCTTTGCGTGAGTCGCGCCCAACACATTCAAAAAACTTAACCGTGCTCTTGGTCGAAGATAATGAAACCAATCAGATCATTGTGCAAGGCGCATTAATGCGCGCCGGGTATAATGTCATTATTGCGCAAAATGGTCACGAAGCGATAAG
>CALLBH010000181.1 GCA_938001945.1 uncultured Robiginitomaculum sp. | reverse complement strand
GATGTTCATAAATGCGTCGCACCGTATATTTTATCAGCTGCATGATCAGATGATTATAATTTCACGGATATTGCATCACTCACAGGATGAAATTAGGCATTTAAATCTGAATTGAACTTAAGCGACGCCGCGACAAATCTGGCATATATTTCTTTACACTAAGCCGCTATAGCGCATCCATGTTTAAAGGCGTCGGCACATTTTTTAGGACATTACGGACGGGCTGGGTGCTTGTGCGTCATGACGCTTTTGTGCCCGAGGAATATGATTTCGCTGTGCCGGGCCCTGTGCGGGTGTTTGGTAAAATTAGCCGCGTTTTTTCCAAACGCTCGCGCGCCGATAATCCGGGCGAACGTTTTGCCGCCGCGCTAGAAAAACTCGGCCCGGCCTATATTAAATTTGGCCAAGTGCTGGCGACGCGCGGCGATATGTTTGACGCAGAATTTGCGCGCGGCCTGTCGCGCTTAAAAGACAAAGTTCCACCTTTCCCCCAAGACGTCGCCGAAGCGACGCTCGCCCGCGAATGGGGCATGGCGTGGGATAAACGCCTCTCCACATTATCAGAGCCAATAGCCGCTGCCTCAGTGGCGCAAGTCCACAAAGCTACCCTGCCGAGCGGCGAAGTGGTGGCTGTAAAAGTCCTGCGGCCAAATATTGTTGAGCGCATGCGCAAAGATATGGCGACCATCGCCTTTGTCGCCAAAGGCGCGCATAGATTTGTGCCCAATATCCGTCGCCTGCGCCCGATAGATTTTGTCGCCGAAGCCAACCGCGCGGTGATGCTGGAACTCGACCTACGCTTAGAGGCCGCCGCGACCAGTGAACTTGGTGATATCGCCACCGAAACAGGCCTGTTCCGCGTGCCTAAAATCTATTGGGACATGGTCGATAAAAACGTCATGGTCACGGAGTGGATTGACGGCATTGCCATGTCATCGCCAGAGGTTTTAACCGATCCGAGCATTGATAAAAAAGCGTTAGCTAAGCAAGTCATTCAAAGCTTCCTCGCCAGCACGTTTCAATATGGCGTCTTTCACGCGGATATGCATGAAGGCAATATGATCGTTGCGCCGGATGGAGAGCTTGTGCTGATTGATTTTGGAATTTTAGGCCGCCTGCGCAAAGAAGATATCCGGTTTGAAATTGAAACGCTACATGGGTTCTTGCAGCGCGATTATCTGAAAATTGCGCAAGTCCATTTTGATATTGGCTATGTGCCCGAACACCATAGCGTTGAAGATTTCGCCTCTGCTCTGCGCGCGGTGGGGGAGCCCATTTTTGGCAAAAAGGCCGAAGATGTCTCAATGAGTAAAGTCCTCATGCAGCTGCTCGAAATTACAGAGCTGTTTGATATGCAGCTACAGCCGCAGCTTATCCTGCTGCAAAAAACGATGATGCAAACCGAAGGCGTGGCGCGCCGCCTCGACCCTGATTTTGATATGTGGGAAGCCAGCCGCGATATCGTTGAAAAAGCCGCCTTCGAAGAACTCGGCCCGCAGCGCTATATTGACGACTTTATTGTTGATGCCCGCCGCCTTCAAAAAGCGATGCGCGATGTGCCAGATGCCGTCGAGAACCTCGCGGCGTTATCCAAGGCGTGGGTCAACGGCGAAGTCGATTTATCATCCGCCGCCGCCAATAGCCGCCACAGCGCCAGCACAGGCAAAGCCCCCGCCGCGCCGAAAAAATCCATCGCCAAACCCGCCCTATTTACAGGCCTCGGTGCGGCCTTGGCAGTCGCCGCGCTCTATGCCACAAACATGCTGAATTAAACAGCAAGGCTGTCATGGCTCAAAAACGCATACTTTTAATTATTGGCGGCGGTATTGCAGCCTATAAGTCTTTATTCCTCATCCGTGTTCTCGCGCGGCGCGGGATAAAGTCGCGCGTGATTATCACCAAGGGCGGCACGCAATTCGTAACGCCGTTATCGGCAGGCAGCTTATCGGGCGATATGGTCTATACCGATTTATGGGACTTAACCGCCGAGGCCGAAATGGGCCATATTGAGCTATCCCGCAGCGCGGATTTGATTGTCGTTGCCCCCGCCACAGCGGACCTGATGGCCAAGGCCGCGCAGGGCATTGCCAATGATCTCGCGACCACCACATTGCTCGCGACGGACAAGCCTGTGCTCTACGCGCCCGCCATGAATGTGCGCATGTATGAACATCCCGCCACGCAGCGTAATATGGCGCAGCTTAAATCGGACGGCGCATTATTCGTCGGCCCGGATGCCGGCGAAATGGCCTGCGGTGAATTTGGCGATGGCCGTATGGCCGAACCCGAAGCAATTGCTGACGCGATTGAAACCGCGCTGAATGCTACTCCGCGACCGCTCTCGGGGAAACATGTGCTTATGACCGCAGGTCCAACGCGCGAGCCAATTGATCCTGTGCGCTATCTGTCTAACCACAGCAGCGGCAAGCAAGGCTACGCGATTGCTGAGGCGCTCGAAGAGCTTGGCGCAAAGGTCACGCTCGTGACGGGGCCGACTGCGCTCGGTACGCCCGATGGCGTCACCCGCGTAGATATCGAAACCGCGCGCGAGATGATGGCCGCTGTAGAGGGCGCGCTCCCCGCCGATATATTTATTGGCGTGGCGGCGGTGGCGGATTGGCGCCCCGCAAGCTCGGGCGATAAGAAGATTAAAAAATCCGATGGCGGGGTAGGCGATTTAAAACTGACCGAAAATCCAGATATTTTGAAAACCGTTTGCGGTCATAAAAACCGCCCTAAACTTGTTATCGGATTTGCTGCAGAAACGAATGACGTGACCTCTCACGCACAGGCGAAATTAAAACGCAAAGACTGTGATTGGATCGTCGCCAATGACGTGTCCGGCGACGTCATGGGCGGGGATAATAATACGATGATTTTGGTCACGCCCAATGATACATTTCCGTGGCCCAAAATGAGTAAGGCGGCGGCAGCGCAGCAATTAGCACAGAAAATAGCAGAGCATTTTGAATGACGAAGAGTTATCCAAAAACTATTCCAATCCTTCATGATGATTATCATGCTCGACATATTGGAAAATTGGGAAATGGAAATCAGTTTTTTCTAACAACCCCATTTAGTCCGGCATTAAAAGATGAAGGCTGCGAGTTTGTGGCGACATATATCTTCGATAAGTCTGGCGTGCTTATAGAGCACAAAATAGTGAGTCTCGGGCCTCGTCATAAATTAGATGCAGATCATGCAAGACGAACCTACAGCCAACATTTAGATGAATTGGGTGAGGTTGAATTCACAGACATTCAAATCGAACTATTTTCTATAGAGGTTTATGACACACAATTCGGATTAATTAAGCGCGACCCTGAAGAGGGATTGGCCCTGGAGCTTTTACCAGGAAATTATATGGCATTTTTTGAGCCATGGGATGGGTATTACGACACATGAAAATTGAATTTAAAAAATTAGACCATTTCGGCGATCTTCAAATGCCGCATTATGCGACGGCCCTTGCGGCGGGCGCGGATTTGCGCGCGGCTTTGCCCGAAGACGGCGCCGTAACGCTGGCCCCAGGTGAGCGCAAGCTGATTGCAACGGGCCTCGCTATGGCGCTGCCGGATGGGTTTGAGGCGCAGATTCGTCCGCGCTCGGGACTGGCGTATAAGCACGGGATTACGGTGCTTAATTCCCCCGGCACAATTGACGCGGATTATCGCGGCGAAGTAAAAGTGCTGCTGATTAATCACGGTCACGAGGACTTTGTCATCACGCGCGGCGAACGCATTGCGCAAATGGTCATCGCGCCCGCGCCGCAATATGAATTTACCGTCGTCGAGACTCTCTCCGATACAGTGCGCGGCGCAGGCGGCTATGGCTCGACGGGGACGGCGTAATGCAGGATTTATCCGGATTTTGGGCGGGACAATATTTCTACGGCGATAGTCGCCCGCCCGTGGATTTTGACATTGAGCTAACCCATATCGCCAGCAAATTATCGGGCATCATCACCGAGCCCA
>CALLBH010000180.1 GCA_938001945.1 uncultured Robiginitomaculum sp. | reverse complement strand
AATATCTTTGGCCTCGAGTTCAAGCAGGTTGCGCGACGGCGCGCGCGGGATAACGAGGACATGTCCCTCGCTTTGCGGGAACACATCCATAATGGCGAGCACATTGGCATCGCCGTAAACTTTTACGCAGGGCATATCTCCATTTAAGATTTGTGCGAATATATTCTCGTCGTCATATTGACCGTGTAGGGACATCTCTTTCTTTCACAAATTTGGGGCCAGCGACATATTTTGCATGCATTAGAATCGCAGGAAATATGAGTAACGGTATCGCCGCTATTCCGATTACTGGTTCGATCACAATGCCTATAGTAATTGCAACGGCATACAATACGAAAAGAAACAAAGGCGGTAGAAGGAACAGAATTAGCCAAGGCGCAGGCGACATGGAAAATACCATGCTAAATAGGCTAGCATGTATCCAGTTTAAAACTGGTTTTCGCTTTATAGGATCGAAATCTGTAATCGGATTTTTCCTTAAGAAGGACAACCAATCTTTGGCATCATAAAATTCTTCTTCGGGTAGATTAATCTTTAATCCGCCGAGAGCGTCTATATAGGCTATGGCCATCGTAGTATGGTGATAGTTTTCAAAGTTCGGATGAAAGCCGCCAGCTTCTAGGGCAGCAAACGCCGCAAGGCCTTCGCCGTAATCAAAATGTTGAGAGAATAACCGCTGAACCATACCCTAGTCTGCCTTAAATGGCGTATGTTTAGCAAGTACGCTCGCTTCAAAATTCACGGCGTGGCGTTCGCGTTTTAAAAACCCTTTGACGGCGTCATGAAGGCCCGGATGGGAGAGGTAATGCGCGCTGTGGGTCACGATCGGTTCATAGCCGCGCGCCAATTTATGCTCGCCTTGCGCGCCGGCTTCAACGCGCGATAACCCCATTTCAAGCGCCGCGTCTATGGCTTGGTAATAACAAAGCTCGAAATGAAGGAAGGGTTTATGCACGGCCGCGCCCCAATGCCGTCCGTAGAGCGCGTCGCCGCCGATAAAGTTCAGCGCGCCGGCAATGGGCGTATCGCCGTCATAGGCTAGCACGAGTAGAGTTTGATCGGCGAATGTGTCGTTGATCAGGTCAAAGAATGCGCGATTTAAATAGGGGCGTCCCCATTTGCGCTGGCTGGTATCCAGATAGAATTGATAAAAGGCGTCCCAGTGCTCGGCCTTTAGATCATCCCCGCGCAGGCGTTTGATCGTAATGCCCTCTTGGGCCCGCACGCGTTCCTTGCGCAGGTTTTTGCGCTTGCGGCTGGCCAGGGCGGCGAGGAAATCATCGAAATTATCGTAACCGCGATTGATGAAATGGAACTGCCGGTCTTGTCGGGCCAGAAACCCCGCATCGGTAAAATCCGCGCGGTCAGTTTCGGTTAGAAATGTCGCGTGAACGCCCGACGCGCCTTGGGCCTTGCAGAGCTGCGCCATGGCCGAAATGAGCGCGCGGCGTGCATCTGCGTCATGCCCCAGCAGGCGCGGACCATTGGCAGGCGTGAACGGAATAGCGCATTGCAATTTGGGGTAATAATCTTCCCCGATATTATGCAGCGCTTCGGCCCAGCCATGATCGAACACATATTCGCCTTGGCTATGCGATTTCATATAGAGCGGCGTAGCAGCGAGCGGTTTTTCGTCCTCGCCTTCAATGATAACATGGCACGGCGCCCAGCCCGTCTCAGGTTGCGCGCAGCCGCTTTGCTCCAGCGCGCCAAGGAATCGGTAATCCGTGAAAGGATTATAGTTTTTCGACGTGGGGGTATATTGTAGGCTATTCCATGCAGTTTGCCCGATTTGCGAAATATCGGAAACTATGCGGGCATTATAGGTTACATCACTCATGATGTATCTACGGGGCAATCTCCACAATGGCGTCAATTTCAACTGCAACATCTAGCGGAAGGCTCGGCGCAGAGACGGCAAAGCGCGCGTGACGGCCCGCATCGCCAAACACCTCAACCATCAAATCGCTACAGCCATTGATGACTTTCGGGATATTGGCCTGCGTCGCATCTGCGGTGGCTTGCACAAAACCTCCGAGTTTAACGATGCGTTTCACGCGCGATAAATCTCCGCCGCAAGCGTGTTTCATCTGCGCAATTAAATTAAGCGCCGATAGACGCGCTGCCTTTTGGCCGTTCTCCACAGTCAGGTCTTCGCCTAAACGTCCGCCAATGGCCTCATTCCCGATCTTGGAGATTTGGCCGGAAATAAAGACTAAATTGCCGCTGATGACATAGGGCACATAATTGGCCACAGGCGCGCTCGGCTCTGGCAGAGTTAGGCCAAGGGCCGCGATTTTTTGTTCAGGTGTCATATCTATCTTTCAATTGAATTAGCGAATTTCGCCGTAATCTTTGTCTCTTTTGTTACCGGAAATCGTCGCCATTTTCCACTTTACAGCGCGGGTTATAAATCGAAATATCGCGCCCGCAGCGAAAAAGGCGGCAATCCATACGATCCAAAAAACTCTATAACTTCCTGTAGTTTCATCATAACTGGCTGCGGTCACAAAAAATGCTCCGCCAAGGCAGATTATGACAGAGAAAATAGCCGTAAGGAACCAAAATACGGTGTAAACAAAACCCATAGGGTCAACAAGATACCCCTCCTTGATACAGTAATGGCACATGATCGAATTGCCGCGCAGCCGAAAGAGATAATCGGTCATGTGGCTAAATTCATAAGGCTTGTCGCAATGCGGGCAGATTTTTGCCTGCGCGGTCTTTTTGTTTTCCTTCTCTTTTTGGCTAAGCGGTGCCATATAATCCCCCTAAGTTTTATCTCGTTTAGCGAAGTCATATTATGAGTCAAATGCCAACCTATTCTCCGATCGATATCAATGATGATGTTCTGAAATTTTTAAATGATCGCCGCTCACCGCTGGCAAAATTGATGGATGGGGCGGGGCCAACTGCACAGCAAGTGGATGAGATTATTCACCGCGCGGCGCGGGTTCCCGATCATCGTAAATTAGGGCCATGGCGTTTTATCGTTATTCGCGGCGAAGAGCGCGCCGTTCTGGGGCAATATATTGGGACGCGGTTCAAAGCGCTTAACCCTGACCTGCCACTGGATCGTAGCGTATTTGAAAGTCAGCGCCTGATGCGCGCGCCTACGGTCGTTGCTGTTGTCAGCTCCCCTGTGGATTGCGTGCGCGGCACGCCGGAATGGGAGCAGGTTCTATCGTCTGGTGCGGTGTGTTTTCAAATGCTTTTGGTGGCGCGCGCTATGGGGTTTGCAGCGCAGTGGCTGAGTGAATGGATTGCTTATGATGAGGTGATTACAGGCAGGCTGGGTCTAAGCGAGCGCGAGAAAATTTCGGGCTTTATTTATCTTGGCGATAGCACGCAGCCTCTCGCGCCGCGTGATCGCCCTGATGTTAACGCGCGGATTACGCGCCTAGGGGATTAGGCGCTTTTTAAATAGCGCCAGATAGGCGGGCAGGGTCGCGTCCAATATAGATTGATATTTTTGATCGACTGCCCCAGCGCTCTCGCGCGGCGGGCCAAAGCCTGTCGATGTTTCAACGGAGGCGTACCAATAGGGCGCCCATGCGCCATCTGTATCACGCGGGCCAGCGGGCCATGACAACATATTGGGGTCGAATGGCATGTCCAATGCGGCGCAAAGTTTTCGCAAGTGACCTTCGGGGTCATTCAGAAAAACGCCGCTATCGATAATCGGGACGTTATCTTGGAGCGCGCTAATGCGTTTAAAAAACTCCAACTGCTGTAATAGTCCGATGTCGCGCTCATCAAATGCCGCGCGGCCTTTGGCATATGAATTTATGACAGCGGCGGGATGACGGATAAGCATGAAGTGTTTGGCATGTGTCATCCAGCTGCGATCAAATCCATCAACCATATGGTGCGGCATATGTTTTTGAAAATAATAAGCCTGCCCATTTGGGGTAGGGTTTATGCAGGCCTTCGCAACTTTTCGGGCATCTGTTTCATGCGCGGCCAAAGTCTCCGCGCGGCCCGGATGGTCTTTGCCAGTGACGGCAAGGTAGGGGGCGAAGAACGGCTCGTCCAATACCGCGCAATCTGCGCGGTTTTCAAAACTGCGCATCATCGCCGTGGATAGATTACGCGGCCCAGACCACATGCAAATCACGTGAGACATGTGCAGTTAAGAACTCTGCGCGGCAATCAATTCAAGATACAGCCCTTGCAGCCGCTCCACCATCGCTCCGCGTTTGCCATCACCGATCATGCGGCCATCGATTTCACCAACAGGCGCGAGGCCTGCAAAGGTTCCCGTGGTGAAGGCTTCGTCCGCGCTGTAGCAATCCATCAGGCGGAAGTTTTTCTGAAACACCGGAATGTCATTGGCCTCGCATAGCTCTATAACTTTCATCCGTGTAATCCCGCCAAGGCAATAATCACCTGTCGAGGTCCACACTTGACCGTCACGGACAATAAAGAAATGCGTGCTGTTACATGTTGCGACAAAGCCTTGCGGGTCAAGCATCAAGCCTTCATCTGCGCCCGCTTTGATCGCTTGAATGCAGGCCGTGATGCAATTGATTTTCGAGTGACTGTTCAGGCCCGGATCTTGGACGTCCGCGCGGCCGCGTCGCACGGCGACGGTATAGAGGCGCGAGGGATTTACCGCTGTATCAGGATTGGCCGTTTTATATTCGGGTGCGATGACGATGGTCGGCGGACCAATCGCGACGCGGGGGTCTTGGTAAGGTGTTGCTTTAAGGCCGCGCGTCACCATTAGGCGGATATGCACGCCGTCCTGCATCTCATTGGCGTCCAGCGTTTCGTGAATGCGCGTCTTGAGCTGCTCCATTGAAATATCGAGCGTGATATCGAGCGCTTTTAGCCCCGTCTCCAGGCGCTTTTGATGCTCTGGCCAAAAGACGATCTTGCCGTGATGCACGCGCAAACCTTCCCATACGCCGTCGCCCATCATGAAGCCGGCATCAAAAACATTGACGACGGCTTTATCGCGATGGACGAGCTTTCCGCTGACATTAAATTGGACATCATCATTGCGCGGATCGGCGAGGTAGGCGTGCGTTCCATAAGACATATATTTTCTCCCTTAGGTTTTGCGCTTAGTGAAAATTCTGGGCCTGAGCAATCTAAAATCAAAGGCCAAATTTACAACATGAACGCAAGATGAATGAAGTGTTGGGGGTGATTCAGGCGTTTAGATTGCGTTCAGGTTTCACCCTTTATCAAAAATGCAGGTCGAGCGGCTTGCCGCAAGACTGGGCTCCCACTTGCCACGCGCCCCGTGCGGGTGTGGAGCCCACTATAAACCAGGCTGGGATCGCCCCACATGAAAACGGCTTGGTTACCGGTTATACCGGGGGGCAGGTCGGGGGGCTTGCCCTTTTTCGTTAAGCTTGGTCTTTTTGAATGTTGTGTCTGCACAAGCAGGCCTATCTATTGCCGCTTTTTTCGCTAAACTGCGGTCATGACCACCACCACTAATAATGATAAGAAAACGGCCAAGGATGAAAGCTTAGTTTCGGGCGACACATCTTCGCCGCTCCTGGGCTTCATCAGAGACGATCCCCCGGAAAATGGAACCGTGACAGAACTGGCCGAAGGCGTGTTGTGGCTGCGCATGCCGCTGCCGATGACGGGGCTTGATCATATCAATCTTTATATGATTCGCGACGGACGCGGCTGGGCAGTTGTTGATACCGGCATTGGCAGCAAAGCCAGTAAAGCCATTTGGGAAGCCGCCTTTGCGGGCGCCATGGACGGCTTGCCTGTGACGAAAGTCATCTGCACCCATTTGCATCCTGACCATACGGGCCTTGCGGGATGGATGAGCCGCAAATTTGGCGTGCCGCTGATTATGACGCGCGGCGAGTATTTTCTCTGTCGCCTGATGGCCGCGGATACGGGCAAACCTGCTCCGGATCACGCGCTTGATTTTTACCGCCTCGCTGGATTTACCGAAGGCCAGATCGAACTGTACAAAGCGCGCTTTGGCGGTTTTGGCAAAGCGATTACGCCAATGCCGGCGGGATATCAGCGTATCCAGGACGGGGATACTCTGCGTATCGGCAAAAGCGATTGGCGCATCATTGTCGGTTCGGGGCACTCCCCTGAACATGCGTGCCTGTTCAATGCGGACTTAAATCTGTGCCTGACAGGAGATCAACTTCTGCCGAATATAAGCTCGAATGTTTCGGTTTGGCCAACAGAGTCTGAGGCCAACCCGCTGCAAGACTGGATAGATAGTTGCCATAAGTTAAAGGGCGAACTCCCCACAGATGTTCTGGTCGGGCCAGCGCACGGCATTCCGTTTACGGGCGCGCATCGACGGCTCAATAAATTGATCCTGCATCACGAAAAAGCGCTCGAACGCTTGCTCGATTTTTGTGATAGACCCAAACGGGCCATTGACGTATATTCGGTTTTATTTCGGCGCAGCATAAATGATGGTAACCGCATCATGGCCGTTGGCGAGTCGATTGCGCATTTAAATTGCCTCGTTGCGCGCGGACTGATGAAACGTCGCTATAGCGATGCAGGGCAATATACTTATCAGCGCAGAAAAAGCGCTGCATAACCGAGGAGAGCGTGATGAAGATGATTATGATTTCAGCGATTACGGCGACGAGTCTTCTTGCAAGCTGTAGCACAACACCAAGCGATGAGCCGCGCGGGATTAAAGCCTTTGAAGGTGACGTTCGCCTAGGCGAGCAAACAAACCGTATCTGTTTTGGCGCCACGATTGATGGGTTTTCAAATGCGCGCCGAGATAGTGTCGTGCTGTCTTCGGGCAGCAAAGATTATCTTGTCACAGTGTCCGGGGCGTGTCGTTCACTGCGCTATGCTCAGGCTATTGGGATAGACAATCGCGGCGCGGGCTGCGTCTCGCGCAATGACATTTTGATCGTGTCGGAAAATGCCTTCGGCAATGACGCGACAGGCATAGGGCCGGATCGCTGTTTCATTGATGAAATTTATAAATGGGATAAACGGGCCAAGTCTAAAAAAATCTCTGCTGAGACAATGGACGAGGTCAATTAGCGCCGCTTAGAGTTTGCGTAATTTAAAATGCCCATATTCGCCGTCTGCATAGAGAAGCGCATTGGCCTCGCTAACGCAAATATCCGTGATCAAACCGACAAAGACGCCATGACTAAACCCCGGCAATATATCCATAACGTCACAATCAAAACTTGCCGCAGCGCCTTTTAAGCGCGGCAGCCCTGACGGGCTGCGTGACCATGTTCCAGTTTTAAAGCGATCTTCGGGTTCATCCATGGCAAATGCCGTTGAAATATCCGACTGGCCATGGGCGAGAATATTGACGCAGAATTTGCGGGCTTTGGATATCGGATCAAAGGCGGAGCCTTCGCGGTGAATACAGGCGAGCAGGCTAGGCGGTTCGGCCGAAAGCGAGGTAACTGCACTTGCCGTAAGGCCGTAATCCACGCCGTTATAGCGTGTTGTAATCACCGTTACGGATGCCGCCAATTTACGCATGCCGCCGGAAAATTCGTCGAGTGTTACAGTCATATCTGGATATCTAGCCTATCGCTTTGCCCGAAGGCTATAGGCTATATTACGTTAGTCAAATGTATCGGGTTTGCTACGCGTATCAAATTTAGACAGCTCGCTGAGCACAAGCGGAATACCCACAAGGCCGCAGACGACGCAAAGCGCTAGATTGGGTAGATTTTGCAAATTGTCTTCAAGATACTCGAAATCGAGCCCGCGAATAAATTCGACCATAAATAGGACGCAGGCCATGGTCAGCATTATGCCTATGGTGAGGCGCAAATATTTTGAGATTGCGCTCATGGCGTAATGGTCGGGACGACAGCAGGTGTCGGCTCTTCTTCGAGAATGATGCCGCCGCAACCCAAAGCGCGGGGATAATAAATCGCCGCCGTCATTGTAAATAATATGAGAGCGCCACAAAACAGAGCTGCTGATTTTCTAAACTGCATATTTTTACCTATGGCGTAATCACGGGAACAGGAGCGGGCGTAGGGTCTTCTTCAATAATAATCGCACACACGCCTCGCCCTTGAGGATAATAAATCGCTGCAGTCATCGTGAATAGTAAGATGACACCACAAAATAGAGCTGCTGATTTTCTAAAGTGCATAGCCTATTATAGATTCAATGCGCCATTTGTCGAGACAGGGATTTAGGCGCGTAAAAACATCTCAAATGCTGCATTTCCGCTTTCATTATTCATAGGGTAGCCTGTGCTCGCGAGCGCCGCTTCTAAATC
>CALLBH010000179.1 GCA_938001945.1 uncultured Robiginitomaculum sp. | reverse complement strand
CAGCAAAGGCCGCCCGACCTATACGCTGCATGACGGCCCGCCCTATGCCAATGGTCATATCCATATGGGCACGGCGATGAATAAAATCCTCAAAGACATGGTTGTGCGCGCCCATCAAATGAACGGCTATGACGCCAATTACGTCCCGGGCTGGGATTGTCACGGCCTGCCGATTGAGTGGAAAGTCGAAGAAGAATTTCGCGGTAAAGGCCGCGCCAAAGATGACGTGCCCGCAAGCGAATTTCGCGCGCGCTGCCGTGAATATGCCGCCAAATGGGTCGATGTTCAAAAAGGCGAATTTAAACGCCTCGGCGTGATCGGCGATTGGGAAAATCCTTATCTGACGATGCGGTTCGGAAGCGAGGCGCGCATCTGTGATGAGCTTTTAAAGATCGCGAAAACAGGGCAGCTTTATCGCGGCTATAAACCCGTCATGTGGTCCCCTGTGGAACAAACCGCGCTAGCCGAAGCGGAGGTCGAATATCACGACCGCCGCGCCACGCAGATCTATGTGAAGTTTCCTGTGCGTAGCGAGAGCTTCCAAAACAACGGAACCTTCTCTGAAGTTTTAGGAATGGTAGAAACTTTGTATCACCAAAACGGTGACAATGCCGAAGAAGTGAATGACGCGATTGAGAAATTTCATGACCAACTCAGTGAACAAGAAAAGAACCTAGCTTTCTTAATAGGTTCATCTGTAGTTATCTGGACGACCACACCTTGGACAATACCCGCGAATCGAGCTGTTTCGTTTAGTAACGATATAACTTATGCTGTCATAAAAGTTGCAGCTATAGATGAAACTGGAGACTTCTTACCTTGGGCTAAAGTTGGAGAGAAGCTTGTTGTCGCTAGAGAGTTGATTGAACCGCTTTGCGACGCTGCAAAAATTACTCAAAGCGCAATCCTCACAGAGCTCAAGGGAAGTGAGTTGGAAAGTCTATCACTTAACCACCCCCTCAAAAACATGACCGATAGCGAAGGCAAATATGATTTCGCTGTCCCCATGCTCGCGGGTGACCATGTCACCGCCGAGGCGGGTACGGGTTTTGTCCATACTGCGCCGAGCCATGGTGAGGATGACTATATGGTCTGGTTTGCCAATCGGGAGGCGCTGGAGGCGCGCGGGATTGACCCGACTGTGCCGAACACGATGGACGATAAAGGCTGTTATACCGACGTCATGCCGGCGCGGTTCCAAGGCCTCGATGTTATCCGAACAACCGCTAAGAAGCGTGGCCAAGATGGCAAAGCCAACAGTGAAGTAATAACAGCATTGGTTGAATGTGAAAATCTTTTGGCGCGTAAGCCGATTACGCTGCGCGACGCGCATAGCTGGCGCAGTAAAGCGCCCGTTATTCGCCGCGCGACGCCGCAATGGTTTATCTCTATGACCTCCCACGGTCTGCGCGATAAGGCGAATGAACAGATTGCCAAGACGACATTCTGGCCGGATCGCGGGCGCAACCGTATCGGCGCGATGGTCAATGATCGTCCCGATTGGCTCATCTCTCGGCAGCGCTCTTGGGGCGTGCCGATTACCTTGATCGTTCACGAAGATGGCCGCTTGCATACAGAGCGCGACGACGCCGACGCCATTAATGCGCGTATCCTTGCGGCGGTAAAAGAGCATGGCGTCGACGGATGGTTTGACGCGGATATTGCCGATCTTATGGGCGGCGATGCTGAGGGCTGGGTCAAGGTCAGTGATATTCTCGATGTCTGGTTTGACAGCGGCTGTACGCATGCCTTTTGTTTGAAAGAGCGTGATGATCTGCCCGACCGCGCCGATCTTTATCTCGAAGGCTCCGACCAACATCGTGGCTGGTTCCAAAGCTCGCTTTTACAGAGCTGCGCGATTTACGGCGAAGCGCCTTATAAGGGCGTGCTGACCCATGGCTTTGTGGTCGATGAGAAGGGCTATAAAATGTCCAAATCGCTCGGCAATACCATCAGCCCCGAAGATTTGAATAAACAATATGGCGCAGAAATTGTGCGGCTCTGGGCGGCGAGTTCTGATTTCACCGAAGAGGTCAAAATCGGCAAAGAAATCATCCAGACCAGCACGGATGCCTATCGTAAAATGCGCAATACTTTGCGCTATATGATCGGCGCACTGGATGGATACGACGCGGCGGATGCTGTGGATTATGCCGACATGCCTGCGCTGGAGCGCTGGGTGTTGCACCGCCTTTATGAGCTGGACGGTGTGGTTAAAGCGTCGATCAAAGATCATGATTACAAGAAGATTTTCAGCACGTTGTTTAATTTCTGCACCGTTGATCTGTCGGCCTTCTATTTCGATATCCGCAAAGACGCGCTTTATTGTGACCCATTATCGTCGACGCGCCGCCGCGCCTGCCGTACGGTGATGGACGCGATTTTCAAACGCCTGACGCTGTGGCTCTCGCCCATCCTGTGCTTCACCATGGAAGAAGTCTGGCAACAGCGCTTCCCGTCTGAGGACGGCAGTGTCCATATGGAGCAATTCCCCGAGACGCCGAGTAAGTGGCATGATGAGATCTTGGCCGGACGCATGGACACATTGCGCGCTTTCCGCGCCAGCGTGAATGAAGCCGTTGAGCCTGCCCGCGCGGCAGGTGATATTCGCTCCTCACTCGAAGCCTCCGTGACAACGCCCGATACAGCTGAGTTAACGTCAACATTGAAGGCCCTCGGCGTATCGCGTGAGGAGCGCTACAAAGATGCATCGCAACCTGTCGATACGCTGGCAGATTATCTCATTATCTCTGATGTCACGCTGTCGAAAAAAGCGGACGGGATTTCGGTTGTGTCGCTTAAAGAAAATGCGGCCTACACAAAATGCGAACGCAGCTGGAAATATTTCAAGGCGGAAAACGGCGCAGACATCACGCCGCGTGACGCTTTGGCGGTATCGCAATGGGACGCGAAATAATGAACATTCGCACGCTTATCGATAGTCCGCGTAAGGCGGGGAGTCTGTGGTTTTACCTTGGGCTTGTCCCGATCGTGTGCGTGATTTTGGATCAGCTCGCCAAATGGGAAATTCTGAAGTTCTTTCATGCAAATTACGAGACAAAGTTAGAGCATTGCGCCGTGCCAAAGGCGCGCTACGTTAATCATGAATTGAGCGGTTTAATGGATTTCACGTTGTCCTGTAATTACGGGATTAGCTGGGGCCTTATGGGCGGGGCGAGTGAATTTAAACGTTGGGGTCTTGCTGCCTTTGCCATTATTGTGTCCATAGGTTTGGCGTGGTTGTTGGTGAAAACCAAAGACCGCCTGACGTCATTATCATTTGCGCTTATTCTGGGCGGTTCAGTTGGGAATGTCATTGACCGCGTCCGTTACGGCGCGGTCGTCGACTTCATTGATTTCTCCAGTTTGAAATTTAATTTCATCTTTAATCCCGCCGATGTCTTTATCACTATGGGCGTCATCGGGATGTTGATTTCCGTATTTTTTGGTGCAGAAGCGCGCGAAGCCAAAGCGGCCAAAGAGGCGAAGAAGGCTGCTAAAAAATAAAATCCCCCCCCCCCCATCCCCTTCGCTACGCTCAGGTACTTCCCCCGCAAGCGGGAGAAGGTTTATATTTCTTGATATTGTCAACCTTCTCCCGTTTACGGGGGAAGTGGCCCGCGACCATTGGGAGCGGGTCGATGGGGGCGGCGGTGTTGACTTAAGAAAATAACCCCGCAAGAAATCCTCCATGCCTGAATTAAAACCTCTCACCGCGACCCCGCCTGCTAAGCTTGATTTTTCTCGCCGCGGAACGCCCGCGAGCACAGAATTTGACGACATCTATTTCTCGGTCGATGGCGGATTGCAGGAATGCCGTGATGTTTACCTGCGCGGTTGCGGCTTGCCCGAACGGTGGCAGGAGCGGGATGATTTCACCATAGCAGAACTGGGGTTTGGGACGGGACTGAATTTTCTCGCCGCCCTAGACATGTGGCGCGCACATCGTCCAAGCGCGGCGGCGCGGTTAAATTTTCTCTCTGTCGAAGGCTTCCCCTTGACGCGGGAGCAGCTTGAGCGCGCCTATAGTGATTGGGACGTCATGCCGGAAGGCGCGCGTGAAATGATTGCCGCGTGGCCGGACCGCGTTAAAGGCGTGCATCACATTGCATTCGCGGACGGCGTGCGTTTGACACTTATCCATGACGAAGCCGCCCGCGCATTAGAGACTATAGATTTCGCGGCGGATGCGTGGTTCTTGGATGGGTTCAGCCCCGCCAAAAATCCTGATATGTGGTCGCCGCAAATCTTGAAACGCATTTATGATTTATCCGCGCCTGCCTGCCGCGTTGGGACATTTACTGTGGCGGGTGATGTGCGGCGCGGGCTTACCGCTGCGGGTTTTAATGTATCGAAACAGCCCGGTTTTGGCCGCAAGCGTGAGCGGCTGGAAGCTGTGAAAACAGGCGAATTTCTGCGGACCAAAGCAAAGCCGCGCGTGGCCATAATTGGCAGCGGTATTGCCGGGCTTATGACGGCGCAGCATCTTCGCGCGCATGGCGCGGCGCCTGTGATTTACGCGCGTCATGACGATATGCCGGCGAGTCAAAATCCGCGCGCGATAGTGAAGCCGCGCCTTGATATTTTGGACCGCCCCGAAGCGCGGTTTTTTAATTCGGCTTATCTCTATGCGCTTCAAACTTACGCGGGCGAGTGTGTGACGGATAAAGGGATTTATCATATTGCGCGCACGGAAAAAGAGCGCGTGAGGTTCCAAAAACTCGTAAAATATGCGCAGCTCCCGGAGCGTCATATGCAATTTCTCGATACGCCCGATTGCGAGCTTGATACGCCCTTTGGCGCGATGCTCTTTCCGCATAGTGTTGTTGTTAACCCGCTCATATTACGCGACAGCATTCTGGAAAATATTGAAAGACAAAGCGCTAAGGTGACCCAAATCACGCCGCTGGATCATGGCGTTCAGCTCCACTTTGCCTCAGGTAAAACAGTAGACTTTGACGATGTCATCATTTGCGCGGGTCATGGCGTGGCGCATCTTCTGCCGGATTTAAATATCCGATTTCAACGCGGGCAAATTACCAAAGTCAAAACGAATGAGGCTGTGACCCGCACCAAGACATATGGAGGCTATGCGATACCCGCAGAGGGCGGCACATGGCTCGGCGCAACGCATAATCCACATGAGGGCGACGGGCAGGCGCGAGCTCTCAAGGTTGATGATTTCGAGAATATTGAAAAATTTGCGGCTTTTGGCGGGCAAGTTATTGACGTGATAGATCGGCGCGCCTCTGTTCGCGTGACTACGCCGCGTACGCTTCCGATTGCAGGGAAAGTGTCGGAGCATGTATATTGTATTAGCGGTTTGGGCGGGCGGGGCTTTATTTTTGCGCCGCTGCTTGGCGCGCATATGGCGGCGCAGATTTGTAACGGCCCCCCTGTGATTGCTAAAGATATGATTGCGCTGCTCGCGCCCCAAATGATTACGCCTTAACCAACGCGCGAGAGACGCTTTGATTAAGGCGCTATAGCCCCGCCGCCCGAAAAGGACAGCGAGGCAATTCTGCTAAATTTATAAATTAGTCGCGATTATCAATCTCGATATCGCTTGATCCGCTTTCGCGCATATCGGCGACGCCTTTGACGCGCTCGACATAAATATCGGAAGAACCTGATGCGGTTAACTCCGCGTTTTGTGCTGTGCCGCCATAGCTAATGGTCGAGGAGCCGGAGCTCTCAATGTAGAGCATCTCGGTGCTGCCGCCATCGACAACAATGTCGCCGCTACCGCGCGACTCAAGCCGCGTTGGGCCTGTAACGTCGCCCAGTTCAATATCGCCAGAGCCGCGAAGCGAGGCTTCTACGCCGCCGCCAATATCGCCGCCATCAATATCGCCAGAGCCTGATAGGGTTGCATTAACCGCGCCAGAGACATCTTCAAATTCAATGTCGCCGCTACCGCGTAGGGATAGCTCTGCGCTACTCATATCACCGGTGACGATATCGCCAGAACCAGATAAATTTGCGGTTACGGCTTTGGCGTTAGAGATTGAGACATCGCCGCTGCCGCGTAAATTAAGCTCTGCATTTTCGACGTCTCCGGCGGTGACGTCACCTGAACCGGAAAGCTCGACGCGTATGTCGCCGCTGATGTCGCCCATATTCACTTTACCGCAGGCCTGAATTTCAAGATCCGCGCCGCCCAAATCACCGGACTCGATGAACGGTATAGAATTGCGTATCACGAGAACCGTATCGGAGGGTGCAGTGATGGTGAGTTTGGGATAATCTTCGAGGTCTTCATAGCCGCCGAACGTTTCTGACTTGCGCTCATTCCAGCTCCAACTGCCGTAATAGCCTTTGCACTTCTTGCTATCCGGTTTGGCGATGCCGCCATTAATGATTAGGCTGTCGCCTTCTGCTTCTTGGGTAAGGTCATCATTGTTTTCGAGCGACGTCACTTCCAAAGACGAGTTCGCCGCCGTCTTCAGGGTGATGGTTCCGACAAAGTCTTCGATGACGAGTTCGGGGCGCTGATCTGCAGCGGCGGGAAGGGCAAAAATGGATGCCAGCAAGGGCAGCGTTGCGGCGGTAATGAGGAATTTAGTCATAGCGTATCTCTTATATTTTGTGTGGGCGCTTTGCTTAAAGCGTTAGGGCAAATTCTCGGCCATCTTTGAAACTTACGGTGATCTGCGTGTCGGCTGTTTCTGCGGCTTTGATAAATGCCCCGTCTTGGGCATTTGCGCCGAGTGCCATGGGGCCTGCGGATAATTCGATACCGACGGGCTTTAGGGCGGCGGCTGAGCCTGCGGCGGTGGATAGGGCAATTGCGCCCGCAATTACGGTTTTGGTCAGCATGGTCTCTCTCTCCTTGCTTGTGGGGGAATGTGTGTCTTCCGAGACTCTATGCCTAAGGGGGAGGGGCTGCTGCGCCTCGGAAGATGGCGGCTGATACGGGGGGAGGTATCAGCCTGGTCGAGCGACTTAGTTTTCTAGGTCGCGGAACTGGCGGCGAAGTTGCCACTCAGATGACGTAATGGATTTCTCCATATCGGCGAGGCGGGTTTCAATACTGCGAAACTTGCTTTTCACATCTTTGAAGCTTGCGTTGCGGGCCGGCGCCTCGTTTGGAGCTGCTTCACGTTTTGCGCGCCGGGCTTCGCGTTTCTCACGTTTGTAAGGCGCGCGATTATCCGTTGGAACAAAAATGCAAAGTCCGAAGTAAATTACAAAAGCCAGCGGACCGAGTAAAAAGAAGAAACTAAGCACGAAGAGGATGCGAACAATAACCGGATCAAGTCCTGTATAGTCGCCGATCCCGGCGCAAACTCCGCCCCAAACTCCGTCAATTTTGTTGCGGGTTAAACGCTTGGGGACAGCTTCGGCATATTCATATCCATCGTCTGACCAATCCCAATTCATATCTTTGGCAGCGCGGTCAGCACGGTTGCGATAAGGGCCTTTTTTAGATCGTTTTGTCATTTTTCTCTCTCCAATTCGGGACTTCGTCGTCAAGAATGCGCTCGAGGACTTGGACGCGCTGGTCCATAATATCTGCGAGTTTTGACATGCGTTCCAGCTCTGCAACTTGATCACCACTCATGTGATCCATCATCCGCTCTTTGTGTCCAAAATAGCTTTTCACAATAATCATTGTGAAGACCATGACGATTGCGACAATCGGGATGGATACGGCAATTATGTCTTCCATTTTATGCTCTTTCTCTCTCTCGTATTTTACCGCGTCGATCTGATTGGCGGCATAAATTAGGTTTGGCCTGTAATTGGCGGGGCACTACTCCACCTCTCTCTCATGTGGGGGCCGGAGCTGAACGGGTCAACAGCTCCGCGCCAATCACAGGTCCAAAGTCTACGGCTTACTTATTTGCCGCTTTTTTGGGTTTAGGCGCTGACTTGGTCATGCGCGCCTTAAGAGCGGCCAATTCGTCTTCGACAGCGTCATTCGCTTCGATCTCTGCAAACTGGCTCTCCAGGCTTTGGCCGCCTTGGCCAAGGTCGAAGCTTTCGACTTGCGCTTCAAGCTCGTCGACCTTGCGTTCAACACGCTCATAGCGGGCCAGAGCATCGTCAACTTTGCTATCAGACAGCTGGCTACGAACGCGGATGCGGTTCTGGGCTGTCGTGCCGCGCATCATCAATGATTTATGCTTGGCTTTGGCTTCGTTTAATTTCGCTTGAAGCTTTTGTAGGTCGGCATCGGCCTTGTCGACATTTTCGTCGAGAATTTCGATTTCGCGGCGAACCACATCTGCCATTTGCTCGGCTTGTTGCTTGGCGCCGATTGCGCCGCGCGCTAAATCTTCGCGTTCTTTATCGATTGCGAGCTCAGCTTTGGCGGCCCATTCTTCGGCGCGCGCCTCATAGCTATCCGCTTTGCGGGCCAGTTCTTTGCGTTCTGCGATAGAGCGAGCCGCTTCGGTGCGCACTTCGACAAGTGTGTCTTCCATCTCTTGAATGATCAGACGTGCGATCTTTTCCGGGTTTTCGGCTTTCTCGATCATTGAATTCAAGTTTGAATTAATGATGTCGCCCATGCGTGAAAAAATTCCCATGATATTCTCCTTAGTTAGGTATTCGGGGTTGGGGTCGGGGGGATTAGGTTTGGATTAGAAGAAAATTCCGCCAATCATCAGGCCTGCGATAAAGAAGCCCCAGCACTCAATGCGGCGCGTCGATAGATATTTGGCAAAGCGCCAGAATTTGGCTTCAAGGCTCGCGCGGTCGCTGCGGGTTTCAAATTCTGTGTCAAAATCGGTGTTCATTTTCATCTCTTATATTTGATAATCAGGGGGTAATTTCCGGCCCGCCCGCATAAATTCTGGGGCGGGGTGGCCGGTTTCGATTAGATGCCGAAACCTGCGATATGTGTTCCGCCTACAAAGCTTGTAGACGCGCGGTAGTGACGGCGGCGGCGTGTGCTACGTACTGAAGGGGATGTTGGGGCTGTGCCGACTGTTTTGGCGTCGATCATGTGTGTTGAATAAGTCATTGCGTTTTCTCTCTCTCTCGTAACCTTGGAGCGGGATGGCCCTTTCGGTGTGACCCCATTATGGCGCAAACGGCAAAGCACTTTCAACAACTTCTAAATTATTGATATATATCAGTATTTACTATTTTTAGAATTTGGACTGGTTTTATATTGGTATTTATGACATATAATTAGTTATATTAACCGTACAGTTTTAGCTAAAATGACTAAATATGAGCAAATTTAATACCCAACCCATAGGAGGATCACCCGCTTTTCTCGCGATTCTTGATCTCATCTCCCATTCTGCGGCGCTTGATCACACCGTTTTAGTGGTTGGAGAGCGCGGAACGGGCAAGGCCATGGCCGCGGGGCGGCTACATTTCCTTTCTCCGCGCTGGGAGCAGACCTTTGTGGCGGTCAATTGCGCGGCATATGATGATGCGGCGCTGGATGCTTATATATTCGGCGAAGATATTAGTGCAGGCCTCATCGAGCAGGGTGAGGATGGAACATTATTCTTGGACTCCATAGAAAGTGTGAGTGTGCGCCTGCAGGAAAAATTGCTTCGCTTGATTGAAGATGGTGAATTTCGCCGCGTGCGCGGTGATGAAACGCTCACATCTAATATACGCGTCATTGCTGCGGCAGGGATAGATCTACCCGCCGCGGCGCGCGCGGGGGACTTTCGGTCTGACCTTCTTGATCGTCTTAGCGTCGATGTCATTACACTGCCGCCGCTGCGCCGCCGCGTTTCCGATATAGAGACATTAGCCAATTACTTCGCGCGCGAGCGGGTGAAGGTTGTTGGAGGGCAAAGCTTTCCCGGGTTCACGCCCGAGGTCATTAAATATCTCAACGCCCAAGACTGGCCAGGTAATGTGCGCGAGCTTCGCAGCGTGGCGGAGCGCGCGGTGAATGAGGCGATGCTGGATGATAATAGTTTTGGCGGCCCCGTCGGTGAAGTCATTCTTGATCCTTTTGATGCGCCGTGGCGGCTATCGGATGCCCTGCCTATCGCTGAGCTCCATCAAGAGGATAATAAGGGGGAATTAGAAAACAGGGATGTATCTCCCCGTGTTTCAGTCGGTGCTGGATTTCATGATCGTGTTAACGCGTTCGAAAAAGCCATGATTGTCCAAGCGCTCGAGTCGCATGACCATCATCAGGGCAGGGCGGCCAAATCACTGAATTTGTCTTATCATGCCTTTCGCGGCCAGCTTCGAAAGCATGGCCTGCGGAAATAGAGCTCTATTGCTGAGGCGGCGGGCCGTCGCTGCGACGAATAAGATTTTTGTCTTCCGGGCGGCGATAGGCTTCAGGATTTGTGTCCGGCGTGACGGCCTTACCATCAGAGGTCACAACTTGCGTTGTTTGCGGCTCAGCCTGCGTTGTCACTTTAACGCTGGATGATGTTGCGGCTGGGCTTTGCACGTTTTGCTGTGCTGCAATAGCTTCACGTGCCGCTTCGATTTTAGCTTCACGTTCCATGCGGGCAAGCTCCGCCGGGTCAATCATCGGCTCTGCAGGTGCTTCAACGATAACCTCTTGCTTGGGCTCACATGCCGTCAAGGACATCGCGGCCATCGCGCTCGCGCTTAGAATTAGTAATGTTTTAGACAGCTTCATCGCGGCCTCCGTTAAATATCAACGGCAAGCTTAGCAAAAAGTGTTTAACACTGCGCTAAGGCGTCATTCCGGCGGCGTTAACTATACGCTTATAGAGCGTCTGCTCGACATAGCCGTCGGCGGGCAAGTTATTGGCCGCCTGCCATGCGCGAATGGCTTTGCGGCTATTGGGACCAATTTGGCCATCGACGCCTTGCGTATCAAAGCCAAGAGCGGTGAGCGCGGTTTGCAGATTTTTCTTCTTATCAAGTGTGAGGGCCTTGTCCCCCTTGGGCCAAGGATGCGTAATGAGGCGTTTGCCCTCTAGCCCCGAAGCCAGACTGGCAATGCCAGTCACATAGCTGGATGAATTATTATAGCGTTTGACCACGTCAAAATTTTTGAACGTTAAAAAGGTCGGGCCTTTCGCGCCGCCGGGCATATATAGACGCGCTTCCATCATATTGGCCGCGGGCGTAAATCCGCCGCCTTGATAGGGGGTCACGCCGCGCGCGGCCCATTCGCTGACAAATATTTTGCGGCCATCAGACAGGCCATAATCAAATCCAGCGGGGAGTTTGACTTCGGCCATAATGGGTTCGCCCGTGCGCCATCCAAAGCGCGACAGATAGTTCGCGGCGCTGGCCAAGGCGTCCTCTTGGCTGTTCCACATATCGATATTACCGTCTTTATTATAATCGACGGCATAATCGCGAAATGTCGACGGGATGAATTGCATCATGCCCATGGCCCCGGCCCATGAGGAGTAAAGCTGTTCTTGGCGCACTTTCTTGTCAGACAGTAAATCAAGCATCGCAAATAATTGTGTCTCGCCAAATGACTGGCGACGGCCGTCAAAAGCAAAGCTGGAGAGCGCGCTGACGGCGTCGTAATTGCCTTGAATTTTCCCGTAAGCACTCTCAAGGCCCCAGATCGCGGTGAGCGTATGGCGGTCCACGCCATAGTCGCGATCAATACGGTCAAATATGGCGCGCTGCGATATTAACTGTCCGCGTCCGCCATTTAGGCGTGATGTGTTCATGGCGTTTTCGATATAGCTCCAGACAGGCTTCACGAATTCTGGCTGGCTTTCATTGGAGGCAATGGCGTCTTCGCGCAATTTCGCGGGACCGATGAAGCCGCGTACCAAATTGGCGTCATACCCTTTAGCGATGGCGCGGGTGATGAAGTCCTCTTTCCACGTATCATATTTTTCTTGCTGCGTGAGCTCGGACGTAGCCGCGGGTGTCGTCTGCGCGGCGACGCTCACTTCGGCAGCACTTGTGGGCGTCGAATGCGGCGCGGCGGCGCAAGCTGAGATCAATATGGGGAGTCCTATTAATATGCGTCGCATCATTACGTCCTTCATTTGCCCACTCAAACCCATCTGGCCAAACCTAGGCGGGCTGTGTTGTATGGTAAATGAACACTTAAGTTTAATAACAGCCTAATTCACCAAGGCCATCACGCGAAAGGGCTGACATTTCCCCTTGGAAATATGTTGACTCAGAGGCCGTAGCCTCATAGTTACCGCGCTTAACTCCAATGAGACTAGAAAACGGTATCGCTATGAAAGTTCGCAGCTCACTCAGATCACTGAAAAACCGCCACCGCGATTGCCAAATTGTGCGCCGCAAAGGTCGCCTTTACGTGATCAACAAAACGGATCCACGCTTTAAGGCGCGCCAAGGCTAAGCCACTGGCGACGCTCTGCGTCACTTAACACTTTGTATGTTTATAGCTCTTGCGCCGACGCGTAGGGGCTTTAATCATAGGGGCATGTTAAAAACATTCATATTATCGCTGTGTGTCGTCTTTGCGGGACTAAGCGTTTCTGCGCAAACGGTAGACCCTGACAGCATACCGCTGCCTGAACTTGCGCCGATACCCGAAGCTCCGGATCGCGATGATCCCGAAGGCGGCGAAGGTCCAACGGTCAAAGAAGAATCAGTCTTAGGCGACGCCGTCGAAGAAGCGCGCCCGGATGTCTTTATTCTGTCGCCCGAAGACCGCATCGAACAGCTTGATACATTATTTGGCAAACTGAAGCGCGAAAAAGACCCCAAAGAGGCCGAGCTAATCGCCGAAGAAATCTGGGCCATCTGGCTCCAATCCGGCAGGCCTTCTATTGACCTAATGCTACGCCGCGGCGTCGCCGCGCAGAAACGTGGGGACTTGCCCAAAGCGCGCCGCATGTTTGAACATGTCATCCGATTGCAGCCCGACTACGCCGAAGGCTGGGCCCGCAGCGCCCGCCTCGCGCTCGAGCAAGGCCGCGTCGCTGATGCCCGCGCGGACATGGTGCAAACGCTAATCCTAGAGCCGCGTCATTTCTACGGCCTCTGGACACTCGGTAATATTTTTGAACGCACAGGCCAAACCGAAGCGGCCTTTGAATCCTACTCCGAAGCCTTGGATTTATATCCCGCGCTCGAGGAAGTCGAAAAACGCGTCAAAGCGCTACGCGGCGCCGCCGAGGGACAGGCGCTTTAGGGGTGCGCGGGCTTATCTGTCTCTAGTTTTTCACTTCATTTCCGTTTTCATTCAATGTCTCCGATGTTTCGTTAAGTGGGGCTGTCCATGCGGGACTAAGAAAGACAGGTATGACCTGTGGTAAAAGTAAGCGTTTCGTCTCAAAAAATCCCTGCTTCACTTAGGGCTGTGACCTCCTAAGCTCCACATGCGCCCGTTTCACACAGACGCAGCATGGCGGTATTTCTGCTGGCGGCCATGAGCCGATTTCAGTCGTTCTAGCTCTCACCAGCGGGAGTCCAGATTGAGCGTAACGCAACCGCTTCTCCCATACCGCCTTCTCCTCCAGCCAGCCAACGCGCGCTTGCCTGCCCCGTGAGGAAAAGAACAGCTTCAACATAGGGCAGGATGGGGAGGCAAGGATGTATCTCTCGATTCTTTACGTAAGCTCTTAAAATAATGGGGGAACTTATTGGAAGTTTGGAGGATATATCCCCTGACCGGACGTTAGCGAGCGGCCTTTATTGGACGATTTTAGGACGCTCATTTTTCAGCAAAACATGAATTTAGCAATGTACAATTATGGGTGCGGATATGGTATGCCATACCTTACCGTCAGAGCACGTAGGATGGCATCTTTATCGTCAATAAATCGAATGTCCCCATGCTTGCCAGTTTCTAAACCAGCAGGCGCATCATCCGCTAAAATTAATATGGGAACACTCTGGTTACTTTCGCCGACAATATCAATAAGTGCTGTTCTGGGACGCGGCCAAGAAATTCTTTCCACATCCAGCTTAGCAGCCATCTTCGGAAATGATGCCAAGAGGCCCTCTAGCAAGATGCAATGCCAGCAATAGAACCGTTTTCCAGGATATTTTGGGTCTTGAAAATTAACATTTAATATGACGAGTTTATCTCGCTTCATGAGTTTTCCATACGCTAATTAGTGAACCAACTAACAGTAATTTTCCTGAATGCGAAGCCTTTTTCAAACATTACCAGCGGCCTTCTTTGGGCGTTTTAAGCCGCTCACCTGAGGTTCGCTTCGCTCCTAAAACGAGCGTCAGGGTAGTAAGGCAGAATACATTATTCACTACACTTCTAAACTCTATGCCCCCGGCATCCCCAACCTCGCCAGTTCATCCGCCTTCTCATTCCCCGGGTCACCGGAGTGCCCCTTCACCCATTGCCAATCAATATTTCGACCTTCTGCAATGGCGTCGAGCTCTTGCCAGAGGTCTTTGTTGAGCACGGGTTTTTTATCGGCTTTTTTCCAGCCGCGTTTCTTCCAGCCGTGAATCCATTTTGTTATGCCGTCGCGCAAATAAACGCTGTCGGTGAAAATTGTGATGGGGCCGTCATAGCCGGGTTTGATGGCTTCAATCGCTTTGATTGCGGCCATC
>CALLBH010000178.1 GCA_938001945.1 uncultured Robiginitomaculum sp. | reverse complement strand
TGTGTTTACCAAAGGCGCGACAGAAGCGCTTAACTTGGTAGCATACGGCATTGCGCATACTATCAATGAAGGCGACGAAATCCTCATCACCCAGATGGAACATCACTCCAATATCGTGCCGTGGCATTTTCTGCGCGAGCGCTATGGCGCGGTTTTGAAATTCGTGCCTGTTCTGGATAATGGCGCGCTGGATTTAGACGCGCTTAAATCCATGCTCTCAAGCAAAACTAAAATCGTCTCTATCGTGCATATGTCCAATGTCCTGGGCACGCTAAACCCCGTGGCAGAAATTACGAACTGGGCCAAGGCGGCGGGCGCGACGATGATCGTTGATGGCACGCAGGCCGTGGTGCATGGCCGCGTCGATGTACAGGCCATTGGCTGTGATTTCTACGCCATGACGGGCCACAAATTATACGGCCCAACGGGGATTGGCGCGCTTTACGGGACAGTGTCCGCGCTGGAGAGTTTGCAGCCCTTCAATGGCGGCGGTGAGATGATCGAAGATGTCTATGAGGACCGCGTGACATATTCCGATATTCCGCACCGCTTTGAGGCCGGAACCCCGCCCATCCTAGAGGCCATTGGCCTTGGCGCGGCGATTGACTGGTTTATGGCGCTGGACCGCGACGCGGCCTGGCAGCATGAAATGGCGTGTTATCATCACGCGCTGGACGGGATGCGCGATGTGGACGGGTTTAAACTGATTGGCGATGCGCCCGAAAAAGGCGCGGTGCTATCCTTTATGCTCGACGGCGCGCATCCGCATGATATCGCGCAGATTTTGGACAAATATGGCATAGCTGTTCGCGCGGGGCAGCATTGCACGCAGCCCTTGATGACGCGCTATGGTATTCACTCCACTGCGCGAGCCAGTTTTGGCGTTTACAACACACTTGATGAGGCCGACCGTTTGGTCGCTGCGGTAAAAAAAGCCCGCCTCTTTTTATCATGATTGAAAGTGATAACATTCAACTTTGCATGACTGAGAACGGGCAAACTCAAACATTCTTGTGGAGTAACTTAGAATGCGTGACTTTAAGATCTGTAGATTGCTTGATTTATACTAGTTTATTTTATGACCTTGATTTTGGGGAAAAGAACATCACATTATCCGAGGACTGGGAAGGTGTTGGGCGTGTCGTGGACAAACATCTACGAAAGCTTCCTGGCTTCGATGGGGATACATTTTTAAAAGCATTTAGAGCGCAAATTCTTGGCAGTTTTGTGTTATACAAAAGAGAATGAAATGACAGATGTAACAGACAGAGCGCGAGAGGCAGAACGCCTCGCGAATTCGCAAATTCCGGGATTGGCCGATGCCAAGCCTGAGAGCGAAGCCGTTGCCGTAAAACGTGACGTGATTGACCTCTCCGGCGCGCCCGCTGAGGCGCCCAGCGACGAAGAGATTGAGCGCATTACCGAAGATGTGATTGGGCAATTAAAGTCCGTTTATGATCCGGAAATCCCAACCGATATTTACGAGCTTGGCCTGATCTATAAAGTCGAGCTTGAGGACGACCGCACGCTTAAAGTCTTGATGACGCTCACCGCGCCGGGCTGTCCTGTTGCGGGCGAAATGCCCGAGTGGGTCCGCGAAGCCTGCGAAGTCGTTGCGGGCGTGCGCCGCGTCGAAGTCGACATGACGTTTGATCCGCCTTGGACAATGGACCGCATGAGTGATGAAGCTAAACTTGAACTGAATATGTTGTAGATATGGCCCGTAGACCCCGACCCAAACTCGTAACCCTTTCCGATGCCGCAGCGGCAGAAGTTAAAGACATCCTTGCTGATCGCGGCGAGGGGCATTTGCGTGTGGGCGTAAAAAATGGCGGCTGCGCGGGCATGGAA
Organism: uncultured Robiginitomaculum sp.; assembly: GCA_938001945.1. GTDB lineage: Bacteria > Pseudomonadota > Alphaproteobacteria > Caulobacterales > Maricaulaceae > Robiginitomaculum. Next base: position 892 of record CALLBH010000178.1, on the reverse strand, counting down.
TATACGATGGACTATGTCTCCGAAATCAGTGCGCTTGATGAAGTGGTTGAGGATAAAGACGTCTCCATCGTTGTCGATGCCAAAGCGGTTCTGTTTATTCTCGGCTCAATTATCGATCATGAAACAACACTCCTGCACAGCAAATTTGTGTTCCGTAATCCCAATCAAACCGATGCCTGCGGCTGCGGCGAAAGCGTGACAATTATTCCGGCGCTTGGATAAATTCCATCATCTTATTACGGCGAAGACATTATTTCGCCGTAATAGATTGCAATAAATCCTCAAGGCGCTTTAATTTTGGGATATTTGCGCCATGAGATATTTTGCATTCTTGCTGTCCATAGCTTTGATTTTTGCACCTTGCGCAGCAGCATCCGAGTTGGACAAATTTAAGGAATTCTCCGGTAACGCTAAGACGGCAGTTAACGGGTGCGTTGAAGCCAGCGAAAAAACTCAAAAAACCATTTGTCTCAATGCCCTAAATTATGTGCGTTTGCAGAAACAAATGATCCCATGGCAAAATCCTGAAATCCTCATCATGATGGACGCTTTGGAACTCATGCCGGTCATGATGCTAAGTCATAGCTATCTTAAAGATGCCAATACATCTGTGTTTTGTGATTATGCCCATACGGGGGGATTACTATATCGTGATCTTATGTCAGATGCGGATGCTCTGATTGAAAGGGATGCTGAATTTTCTGATAAATTAGGCCCCAAAATGGAGGGTATGCGCTCTTTGCAAAAGACTTTGAATGAATACAAATTAGCCTGCCTGAACGAGAGGGTTGTTTTTGATGTTAGATAATTGGGGTTCATATTTACGTCATTTTTCTAGAGTGCTATTATTTTTAATCGGCTTACTAATTGTCGCATCGGGTGTCGCGGCTGA
>CALLBH010000177.1 GCA_938001945.1 uncultured Robiginitomaculum sp. | reverse complement strand
CCTATCGCTTTATCGAGCGCCCTTTGTTGCGGGCATCACGCGCGCCCTTCACGAAACGCGGCAGCGCGTCATAATGCGCTATTTAGCCTTACTCTTAGTCATGCTTTCCATCAATCTCACGGCCTGCGCGCAGGACGCACCCAGCGCCTGTGAAAGCCAAACGATTGACGGCGCGCGCTATAGCATTTGCACGTTTTCACCTACGCAGGCTGATATTCGCTTGTTTCTAAAAAACGATAGCGGACAGGGTTACGGCAGTTTTGACGCGGTCAACGCCGCGCTGAGACAAAACGGCGAAGCGCTCGTCTTTGCCATGAATGCAGGCATGTATCACGCGGATCGCAGCCCGGTTGGATTTTACCGTGAGAGCGGGACGACATATGCGCAAATGCAAACCCAAGCCAGCTTTGGCAATTTCGGCCTATTGCCCAATGGCATATTTCATATTCATGACGGGCAAGCGGGCGTGACGGAAACGATGGCCTTTATGCTCAAAAGCACCGTCCCCGATAACGCCACACAATCGGGGCCGATGCTGGTTATTGACGGAAAGCTTCATCCCAAATTCTTAGAGGCGTCAACGTCACGCAAAATCCGTAACGGCGTTGGCGTGCGAAGCGACGGCGCGGTGATTTTCGTAAAATCCGAGGACCCTGTAAATTTCCATAGTTTTGCCATGCTGTTTCGCGATGACCTTAAAACGCCCAACGCGCTCTATCTCGACGGGACAATATCGCGGCTCTATTCCGCCAAGCTTCACCGCAATGATCGCGGCGCGTCTATGGGTCCGATTGTGGGCGTTGTGCGCAAAAGTAAATAATATGAACCAAGAAAAAAAGTTAAGAGAAAAACTTGCTCCTATGCTCGTCGAACACGAGACTATTGAATGGATAGGCCGGCCAGCACGTTTGCCCAGTTTATATGTTCGGGTGTTTCGAATAATAGGCGCAATTGCAGCGGTTATTTTGACGTTGGCCCTGGTGTTTGAAGTTTTACTCCCGCTTCACCGCGGAGAAATCATCATGATGGAAGGTGAGCCTCTAACTTTGAAACGCGCGCTGCCGCCAACATTGATTACTGTCATCTCTGTCGGCGGTTTTGCCTATTTATGGATACGTCAATCCAAGGCCGTGCGATATATTGTGACCAATATGCGCGCGCTGATTTACATGCCGGTTTGGGGCGCAAGGTTCTCATTTGATTTTAAAAAGAAAAAGCTGGAGCGCAATTATACGGATCCTGAATATAGCCCCATTTCGGGAGGTTATTTCACCGCTGACACGACTGTCTCGCAAACAGGTCCGGACACATATGGCTATTTGAACATATCAAATCTACGCTCGGACATGGACGATGCCAAGGCGATAAGTATCGTGAAAAAGATTTTACCTTTTTTAGATGGCGTTATTTACGATCCGGCCAATTTAGTCTTTACGGAGATACAGCACGCCGAAATAGCCCGGCTACATATCCAATCTATTATTGATAAGCACCGCCCCAAAGACCCGCAAACACCCTGACGCATTGCCTTGCGCCGCGCGCCGTTTAAGCCCATAAGAGCTTATCCGAGCGGCGTCCTTCATTGGGCCGAGAAGCACGCTTTGAACTTGATCCCATTCACATGGGCGGAAGGACGGAAAAAGAGATGTTACACATAGACAGAGACGTAGCTGCAAAACTTCAAGCAGAATTGATGCCGGGAGAGAAACTGCTTTGGGCAGACAAGCCCCGCAAAGCGAATTTCCTTTGGATTTTACTCCCCGGAATGCTGGTTGGCCCACTACTTGTTGTGTTTGGGCTCGGCCTTTTTAGTACATCTCTATTGGGTCTAGAGGGTGGATGGTTTCATACTCTTTTTAGCCTTGTGTGGTTAACAATACCTGCAATCGTTACAGTGCTAAGTGTTCGAGGTTTTTTTGCGCCATCTAAGCAAATTTATGGCCTAACTAATGAACGCGGAATAATTATTCAAAATTTCATGGGACGGCGCATTGCCAGCTTACATGCAGCCGAATTTTCAAAAATTGAACGCAAAGGCGACCCGCAAATTGGCACGTTACATTTTGGCGGCGCTCCGTCCTTTGCCCAAATGGGCATGACCTATCAATCCCCTCTGACCAGTTTTTCAAAGATACAAAACCCGCGTGAGGTTGAAGCCCTTATCCGCAAAACATTTTCAAAAAGGCATTCCCATGAATAAAATCGTAAACCAATCCGAGTTTCAGACGCCTGTTGTGACCCAAGGCAGCTTGCCGTCATCGTCCAAAGTCTACACGGCGCCCGAGGCGGATCCGACGCTTCGCGTGCCGCATCGCTTGGTGCATTTGCATGAAAGCGCGAATGAGCCGGATGTTCCGGTTTATGACACCTCCGGTCCCTACTCTGATGACAATGTCACGATTGATGTGGAAAAGGGCCTTGCCCGTCCGCGCACGGCGTGGGTGAAAGCGCGCGGCGGCGTTGAGGAATATGAGGGCCGCGACGTAAAGCCCGAAGATAATGGCGGCGCGTCCGGCAAATATCTGGCCCGTGAATTTCCGACGCGCCACACACCACTGCGCGGACTTCCCGGCGAAATGGTGACGCAATATGAATTTGCCAAAGCGGGCATCATCACCAAAGAGATGATCTATATCGCAGAGCGCGAGAACCTTGGCCGCCGCGCCATGGTCGACGGCGCGCAGGCGAGAGTCGACGCCGGCGAGAGCTTTGGCGCCGCTATCCCCGCCTTCGTTACGCCGGAATTTGTACGCGACGAAATCGCCGCAGGGCGCGCTGTTGTGCCCGCCAATATCAATCACCCCGAGCTAGAGCCGCAAATCATTGGCCGTAATTTCCTTGTGAAAATTAATGCCAATATCGGCAACTCCGCCGTGGCCAGCTCCGTCGAAGAAGAAGTCGATAAAATGGTCTGGGCCACGCGCTGGGGCGCGGATAATGTGATGGACCTGTCCACGGGCCGCAATATCCACAACACCCGCGAATGGATCATCCGCAATTCCCCCGTCCCCATCGGCACGGTGCCAATTTACCAAGCGCTGGAAAAAGTGAACGGCGTCGCCGAAGATCTGACATGGGAAATTTACCGCGACACACTGATTGAGCAGTGCGAGCAAGGCGTGGATTATTTCACCATCCATGCCGGCGTGCGTCTGGCCTATATCCACCTGACCGCCAACCGCGTGTGCGGCATCGTCTCGCGCGGCGGGTCGATCATGGCCAAATGGATGCTCGCCCGTCACGAAGAGAGCTTCCTTTATACAAATTTCGAAGAGATTTGCGACATCATGCGCGCCTATGACGTCACGTTCAGCCTCGGCGATGGCCTGCGCCCCGGCGCGATTGCCGATGCCAATGACCGCGCGCAATTTGCCGAGTTGGAGACCCTCGGCGAGCTAACGAAAATCGCCTGGGCCAAAGGCTGTCAGGTCATGATCGAAGGCCCGGGCCATGTGCCGATGAACAAGATCAAAGTAAATATGGATAAGCAGCTTAAGGAATGTCACGAAGCGCCGTTCTATACGCTTGGCCCGCTGACTACCGATATCGCGCCGGGTTATGACCATATCACATCCGGCATTGGCGCGGCCATGATCGGATGGTTTGGCACGTCCATGCTATGCTATGTCACGCCCAAAGAGCATCTGGGATTGCCCGACCGCGACGACGTCAAAGTCGGCGTCATCACCTATAAACTCGCCGCCCACGCCGCAGACCTCGCCAAGGGTCACCCCGCCGCGCAAATGCGCGACGACGCGCTTTCAAGAGCAAGATTTGAATTCCGCTGGGAAGATCAATTCAACCTGTCGCTCGACCCCGAAACCGCCAAAGACTATCACGACCAAACCCTCCCCAAAGACGCCCACAAAGTCGCCCATTTCTGCTCCATGTGCGGCCCCAAATTCTGCTCTATGGAAATCACCCGCGAGGTCCGCGAATATGCAGACGGCCTAAGCGCAAATGAGAAGGCGGCGTTATATCCCGTGAGCGAAGATAATCGATCCAGTGAATCGATTTCCGCGAGCGCCGAAACCCCTGCGGTTTCGGACTCCGATATAAAGAAAGGCATGG
>CALLBH010000176.1 GCA_938001945.1 uncultured Robiginitomaculum sp. | reverse complement strand
GTCCCAATCCGGCGAAACCGCAGATACGCTCGCGGCGCTCCGGTATTGCCAGTCTAAGGGCCTAAAAACCGCAGCTTTGGTTAATGTCATGACATCGACCATGGCGCGCGAAGCTGACTTTGCCTGGCCGATTAATGCCGGCCCGGAAATCGGCGTCGCCTCGACAAAGGCCTTTACCTCGCAGCTCACCGCGCTTCTGTCGCTCGCTATCCTCGCCGCCCGTCAACGCGGCGTGATTGACGCAGCGCGAGAAATAGAGCTTTGCACATCGCTGACCCAAGTCCCGCGCCTTGTTGCCGAAGCCTTGCTGCTGGATGATGATATTCAAACGCTGGCTTTTGAGCTCTCCAAAGCCAAGAGCGCCTTTTACCTGGGGCGCGGCGCGATGTTCCCGCTCGCCCTTGAAGGCGCGCTAAAGCTAAAAGAAATCAGCTATATTCACGCCGAAGGCTACGCGGCAGGCGAGCTAAAACACGGCCCGATTGCCCTGATCGAGGACGGCACGCCCGTCATCGTTATCGCGCCCCATGACGAGCTATTTGAGAAAACCATTTCCAACATGCAGGAAGTCATCAGCCGCGGCGCGCGCGTTATTTTAATCACCGATTCCGAAGGCGCAGACGCGGCGGGCCACATGGCCGAAAGCGTGCTGATTAACCCAACCGCCAGTTTTGAAACTGCGCCGATTGTGCTCTCCGTCGCCGTACAGTTGCTGGCCTATCACACCGCCGTCGCGCTCGGCACAGATGTCGATCAGCCGCGAAATTTGGCAAAATCCGTCACAGTCGAGTAGCGCATAAACCCGTTCTTAAACTGTAACGCCTATAGCCTCATATCGGGGCAACATGATTATAAGAGGCTAATATGACTCAAGACATCCGCCGCGTGCGCAAAGCCGTTCTGCCTGTTGCCGGTTTCGGCACACGCGTTTTGCCCGCCACCAAAACCATCCCCAAAGAAATGCTGCCGGTCGTGGACCGCCCGGCCCTGCATTATGTCGTCAGCGAAGCCCTAGAGGCGGGAATTGAGCACATCATCTTTGTGACGGGCCGCAATAAAGGCGCGATCGAGGATTATTTTGACAGCGCCTATGAACTCGAAGATCAGCTCGCCAAACGCGGTAAAGACGACATCCTTAAAAATGTCATGAGCACCATCACAGAGCCCGGTTCAATGAGCTTTGTACGCCAGCAGGCCGCCAAAGGCCTTGGCCACGCCATATGGTGCGCGCGCGACGTGGTCGGCGACGAACCCTTTGCGATTCTGCTGCCCGACGTCTTGGTCAAAGCCGAGCGCGGCTGCCTCGCGCAAATGATGGACGCTTATAATACGACGGGCGGCAATATCATTGCCGTCGATGCCATCCCCGAAGAACGCGTCAATTCCTACGGCGTCATCGCGCCCGTCGAGGGCGCGCAGCGCGACGGCAAATTAATCCAAATGTCCGGCATGGTCGAAAAACCGCCCGTCGGAGAGGCACCCTCAAATCTAAAAATCACAGGCCGTTATATCCTACAGCCCGACGTGATGGGCATCCTAAAACACCAAGCGGCAGGCGCAGGCGGAGAAATCCAGCTCACCGACGCCATGGCCACGCTGATGAATGTGCAGCCTTTTCACGCTTTCGAATATGAAGGCCAAGACTATGACTGCGGCTCAAAGCTCGGATATTTTGAGGCGGTCGCCGCCTATGCCGCGGCGCATGCCGAGATTGGCGGGCCGGCACGCGCGATTATGCGCGAGATGGGTGGTGCCGGGTAGGAACGTCTCAATAGCGGGCGTTTGCTCAGTGTCTTATATTGGGCGATTTTAAGACGCTGGCTTGATGTTCGCTCTGAAAGTAGAAATGTCCCTTTATCGGGTAGCTCAAATTGGCGTACAGACGTAAGCATCTTTCGGATCATTTGTAACGGAATCCAAGCAGGTGGTATCAGGACACATCGAACAGGGCAAATCGGCTGACATTACAGGGCATTCTAAATGAAAATAAGTTGAACTTCCGTCCCAGCACGTTTTAAATTCTGGTCCGGTTGGAGAACAAAGTGGTATAGGTTCTTCTGGGTCAGATTTATCCCAGCAAATGTCTTCAAAAGAATCAATTTTTTCCTGCCAATTTACCACCTGCAAGTTTTGAATATCGGTAGTTTGATTAGTTGTTCCGCAGGAAACTAGAAAAAAAAACGATAGAAATATAAATCGGATAAGCATAGTAGCATCTACCGCGAAATCTCCTTTTTTACAATCCTTAGCTGGTTAAACTCAATGTCAGTTTCGGGAAGCAGGGAAATTACTGAGCGGCTTACTTTGAGCGGTTTAAGCCGCTCATCTAATGTCTTCTTTGCCCCAAAGCGGATCTGAGCACAAATTTTATTCTCGTTGCCTTTATCCTTGATTCCTAAAATAAACTCCGCTGTCTTTTCAATCCGTTAGTTAAAATCTCAACAGATAGATCCCTGCCTCTTAATCTTACCCTATATTGAAGCTGTTCTTTTCTTCACGGGGCAGGCAAGCGCGCGTTGGCTGGCTGGAAGGAAAGGCGGCGTGGAAGAGAAGGAGGTGAAGCGCGCCTTTGGACATCCCGCTGGTGAGAGCTAGAACGACTAACCTCGGCTCATGGCCGCCAGCAGCAGCGTTGCCGTGCTGTGACTTAGGCAGAGTTCTAAGTCACATGTTGTCCAAGCGGAGCGATCCGTAAGGGCGGCAGGGACTTTTTTAGACGAAACGCTTTTTTACCACAGGTCTCACCTGTCTTTCTTAGTCCCGCACGGACAGCCCCAACCGCTCACTTTTCCCGTAAGGGGGCCCGTCAATCCGAAGGATTGATCGGATAAGTGAGCGCCAGAAGTCTTACCTAAGCCGCTCTGCGGCTTAGGCGCTCGCTATAATCGATGCCCCGCATCGATTATGGCCGCTTGCGTCCCCGAAAGGGGGCCCGCTAATCCGAAGGATTATCGGGAAGATTAGCGCCTCTATCGATTAAGTACGGAACGGAATGGATTTGAAATGAGAGATTAGAGATTACAACCCCAACTCACACCACGTCATTCCTGCGCATGCAGGAAACTACAAATATGCAGAGCGCGCTGAACCTTCGTAGATTCCTGCATCCGCAGGAATGACGCGGGGGAGGCGGAGAGAGTAGAGGGGGGAAGGCCGAATGTTGAGAGTCCCGCTCTCAATTGCACCATGCGGTCATCTATCCGATGAATCGCTGTCGCGGTCCGTCCTGCGCTAATCGACGCCCCGCGTCGATTATGCTCGAATCGGGAAAGATGACCGTTAAAACAAAAAAGGCTCCCGCGAGGGAGCCTTTTCAATTCGATATGCGAGGCAGCTTATTTCACAGGATGCGGCGCGCTGGCGTGTTTCTTGGCGGTTTCGACCAAGGATTTGAACGCGGCGGGTTCTGTGATGGCAAGGTCAGCGAGGACTTTGCGGTTCACATCGATACCGGCTTTGTTCAGGCCATCAATGAAGCGGCCATATGTCAGGTCATGCTGACGCACTGCGGCGTTGATACGCTGGATCCAAAGGGCGCGGAATTGGCGCTTCTTTAGCTTACGGCCGATATAAGCATATTGGCCGGCTTTTTCGACGGCTTGGTTGGCAATGCGGAATGTATTTTTACGGCGACCGCGATAACCTTTGGCGGCGTCGATAACTTTTTTGTGGCGGGCGTGTTTGGTAACGCCGCGAGTGACACGAGACATAGTGTGCTCCTAAACTGATTTTAAATTGAGGCTGGCGTTAGCCGTTGGGCAGGAATTTTTTACGAACGACTTTTGCATCGCATTCTTTGAGAACGCGTGTTCCGCGTTTCTTACGAATTTGATCATTTGTGCGTTTGATCATTCCATGGCGTTTGCCTGCATGGCCGGCTTTAACTTTGCCGCTGGCCGTCAGTTTGAAGCGCTTTTTCGCGCCTGACTTGGTCTTCATTTTTGGCATTTCGGTCTCCTAATAATGACCCGCCTTGGGCGGGTTTGCCTTTCGAGCAATCGGGCATGCCTTTAGCCCGCATCGCTGCGCCCATATTTATGGGAATGGGGGTTATAGCGGCGAATGCGCAAAGCGCAAGAGGAGTCTGCGCCCCTATGCAGCGTTACTTTGCTCGCCTTCGGTCAGCATCAAATAGAGCGCTTCGGCGTTTGGCGCGGCGCGTAGACGGGCGCGAAACTCTTCGCGGCGCAGGGCGCGGCTGACTTGAGCGAGCGCGCGAAGATGCTCGCTGCCTGCATTTTCAGGCGCAAGAAGGAGGACAGCAATATCAACAGGGCGGTCATCAACCGCGTCATAGCTGATCGGTTTATCCAGCGTCACGAAGACCGCGCATAATTTACACAGATTTTCGATGCGCGCATGGGGGATCGCCACGCCGCTACCAATTCCAGTAGTGCCGAGGCGCTCACGCTCCAGCACAGCGCCCAATAGGTCGCGGGTTTTGCCACATGCCGTTAAGGCTTCATCCTTTGCCGCAATCTTCACAAGCTCTTGGAGCAGCTGCTTTTTGCTGCTGACCGAGATATTGTGAACGACAGAGTCGCGTGTGAAAAGATTTCCGAGTGACATCGTAATTGCCCTAAATTGGAATTTGCGGCGCTTTAACGCTCCGATATGCTGGCGTCAATCCGCTAAAACAGGGTAAATTTTGCCTTTTGTGGCCGGCTAGGGCGCGGGATCTATCCACCCTATATTGCCATCCGAGCGCTTGAATACCACATTTACGCCGCCGTGGCGGGCATTGCGAAATACCACTGCGCCCGAGTCGGACAGGCCCAGTTCCAGCGCGGCCATGCTAACGGTAAGCGTTCTAATTTTGGCCGAGTTTTCGGCGACCACGATGGGCTCATCCTTGCCTGTATTGGCTTCGTCATCTTCGTCGGCAACGGGATTTTCGAGAACGAAATAAGCCATGGCCTCGGCTTTGGCGCCCGCGTGGTGATCTTTCATGCGGCGATTATAACGGCGAAGACGTTTCTCCAAGTGGTCCAGCGCTTCATCAGCCGCGGCATAAGCATCTTGAGCATCCGCCTGTCCCTGCATGGATGTTCCGGAGGGCAGGTTCATGTCACAAACAACACGAAAGCCGGAGCCTTCTTTGGATAAGGCAACCGTCGCGTCGCCCTCTCGGTGAATATACTTGTCCATCATGTCTTCAAGTCGTCCTTTGATTCTGTCGCTAATTGCGGGTGAAACATCGATACCTTTGCTTACAATTCGAACTTGCATATTCTTCCTTCTCTGTTGGTTACGCAGTCTATCTAACACATGGGGAGGGGTCTAATCTAAGACAATATTATAATAAAAAATTTGACACTCTTTTGCGGCTGACGCGTAATAGATGTGAACAGTGAGGACGCTATGACATTCTTAAGACGCGCTTTGAATTTGGTTTTGGCCCCGGCTATGTGGATATGCTCATCGCTTTGGATGTTTGGCATTGGACGCACAATCCAAGAGCAATCTGAATATACAGATACTGTCCTTGTGCCTTTTGGGGCGGCGTTTTCGATTTGGCTTCCGATTTTCGTCGGGTGCATCGCTTACGGGATCATACAGCTTTTGCCGCAATTTAGGGACAAGCCAATTTATCGCGACATAGGCTGGTGGACAGTAGGCGGATTTGGGTTTGTATCAATGTGGGGGCTTGTCGCGTCCCTGCCCTCACCTGAAGCCTCGAAATGGCTCACGGCATTTGTCTTTATTCCTGCCATGTATTGCCTCGTTCAAGCTGCCGTTATCCTGACGCGCCGCAGGGCTGAATTATCAACGCTAGAGCGGTTTGCCTGCTGGATGCCGATTAGCTGGATTGCGGGCTGGACGTCGCTGGCCTTTTGGCTGAACTGGGCCTCGCTTGGCACATATAGCCCCATTGGGCTTGGCCTGCCGTCTTTGGTGATTGCGCTTCTGGCCTTGGCCGCGGCATTAGGCTGGGTCGTTTTCAACCTGCGCCGCATGAATGGAAATATTGCTTACGTCTTTCCCGTCATCTGGGGACTGGGTTGGTTAGTCTTTGATCGCGTACAGCCCGAAGGCGCAAGCATGCCCGTTGCCGCTGTAGCGGGCATTGGCGCTCTCGTTTTGGTCGCAACGACGTTTATATTAAAACGCAAAGCCGCTGCGGCCTAAGCGCTGTTTTAGCTCGCGGCTTTAAGCTGGCGGCGACGCTCAACGCTGCTCTGAATACCCATAGACTCACGATATTTCGCAATTGTGCGGCGGGCAATATCAATGCCTTGCGCGCGCAACAGATCGACGATTTTGTCGTCTGACAGCACATTCGGTAACGCTTCTTCGTTGATTAGAATTTTGATTTTGTGACGCACGGTCTCCGCGCTGTGCAGCTCTCCGCCGCCCAGTGACGGAATGGCCGCGGTGAAAAAATATTTCAGCTCGAATGTGCCGCGCGGCGTGGCCATATATTTATTGCTGGTGACGCGACTAACAGTGGACTCATGCATTTCAATCGCCTCCGCAATCTGCTTGAGGTTAAGCGGACGCATATGATCAATACCGTAAGCAAAGAAGCCATCTTGGTATTTCACGATCTCGCTGGCGACTTTCAAAATTGTGCGCGCGCGCTGATCGAGTGATTTGACAAGCCAACTGGCGTTGGACTGGCACTCACTCATGAATGTGCGCGTTTCTTCATCATCCGTCAGCGCGCAGACTTCAGCGTAATAACGCGAATTCACAAGCACGCGCGGCAAAGTATCGGAGTTCAGTTCAACTGCCCAGCCGCCATTGGGCTTCTCGCGCACGAAAATATCCGGCTCCACTACCGCCGACGCGCTAGAGCCAAAGGCAAGCCCTGGCTTGGGTGATAGCGCTTTAATCTTGTCAATCAGCACCATCAAACCATCGCGGCTGACATCACATAATTTGCATAATTTGGGCAGGTCATGGCCCGCAATCAGGCGCAAATTATCGAGCAGAATATTCATTGGTTCGTCAAGCTCGCCTTTTTCGCGGAGCTGTATCGCCAGACATTCGCGAAGATCGCGTGCCATGGCTCCAACAGGGTCAAAGCTCTGCATCATCGTCAAAACGCTCTCAACGCGCATTTCTGATACACCGAGACGGTCGGCTATATCGGAAAGACTCGCGCGTAAATATCCATTCTCATCGACATGGTCGATCAAATGCATCCCAATCAGGCGTTCATTTTGCTCCGGCGCGGCCATCGCCAACTGCTCAGTTAGTGCGTCCTGAAGCGATATTTCCGCTGCCGTATTGGCCGCTGCGTCGTAATCGCCGGAGCTGTTAAAACTGCCCCCGCTTGACGATGATTTGGACCAATCCACCGTTCCGCCCACATCAGCTGCCGCTGCGCTAACGGCGCGGTCTGCGACTGTGGCTTCGGTGTCCATGGCGTGATCAGGCGCGTCCATTGTCTCGGTCGCCGCAGCGGGCGCGGAGAATTCCATATCGTTATAGCTATCATCGGATAAGGACACATCGCCCTCTTCGCCGCGGCGGTTTTCATCCCCTGTCCCGCGCTCGAGTAGTGGATTACTCTCTAGCTGCTCTTCAACAAAGGCAGAGAGTTCAATATTAGAGAGCTGCAACAATTTAATCGCCTGCTGCAATTGCGGCGTCATCACCAGAGACTGGCTCTGCTTCATATTTAACTTAGGGCTCAAGGCCATAATATCATCCCGATCATATATACATATGAGGCCGCCCCTCTTTGTGGGCAGTCCTCCATTCACGGCACGAGGCTTACGATAAAAGCATTAAGGATGATTTACGGCCCCATGCAATTTTTAGGCCGCGCGAGGATAAAGCGCTCATGGGCGCTCGCGACCATCGGGAGTGGGTCGATGGGGGCTTATCTGTCTCCATTCTCTCATTTCCACTCCCGCTCATCCCTGCGCAGGCAGGGATGAGCGGGGTGTGAGTGGGGTTCTTTTGCTTTAATCTCTCATTTTATGTCCGTTTTTAATTAGTGTCTTCGATGTTTTGTTAAGTGGGGCTGTCCGTGCGGGACTAAGAAAGACAGGTGTGACCTGTGGTAAAAAAGCGTTTCGTCTAAAAAAGTCCCTGCCACCCCCACAGATCGCTCCGCTAAGGCAACATGTGACTTAGAA
>CALLBH010000175.1 GCA_938001945.1 uncultured Robiginitomaculum sp. | reverse complement strand
TTCAAATGCAAACCTGCAAACTGCGCGCACAGAGGCGCGGCCATATCCTTGACGCGCATGCCGTTCAGCGATCCAATAGCCCAGCGCGCAGCTTTGTTTCACTTTGCGCTGCACCGTCGTCAAATTACAGGCTCCAACCATAGCGTTGTCTGATGCGCGAAAAATATGAAACGGATAGCCTTCATCACTACTGACCATTTTTTTAAACCGCGACAAACGCGTGCGATAAGCGCCGCGCGTCAAATGATCATTATTCCAGCGCGGCTCCCAAGGCTGTAGATGCCCGCGCGACGATAAACGCAATTCCGCCCATTGCTCATAATCAGCCCATTGCGGGTGACGCAGATGAACGCCGCCGCCGGGGAGGCCTTCGAATAAAACGGTATCTGTGGTGGCGCGGCGACGCGGGCTCATGACCGGGCTCCGAAGCGCAAACGTCTGGCGCGCATATGCATGATAATATAGATAATAATAAGGATAAACGCGAAGCTATACCATGTCATCATATAGTCGAAATGGTTGTTGCGTAGGTCTGGTTTTTTGGGCGGTAACTCAGCGGCGCGATTTGCGGGAACGGCGTCTATATAATAATCCGTCTGTATCGTCTGACCTGAAAGAACGTCCGCCCAATTAAGTTCATCCGGAACAGGATTAAATGAAAAATAGCGATTGGCCGACGGCGTTGACTTAGGGCTGCCAAATCCGGGGTTTTGATATGTGCGAATATAACCCGTAATGGATTGCATCGGCATGGCTTGAATGAAACCATCGCCTTTGGCTGAGTCTTTCACGCTACGCCCTGCAACAAATACGAATGCACTATTCTGCGTTTTGACGGGCGAATATTCACGCCAGAAAATTGCCTTATCGCGGGCTTGGTAAACATAAAATACAGGGGCCGAGTCTGCAGGGCTATTCGGACTTGCCGCGATAATTTCTATGCGGCGATAATCGACAGGCTCACCGGCCTCAATTGCCTCATCCACCTCACGGATTGATGTAAAGGGCGCAGCCGTGGAAGCCGCGTCGATATTCGCGAGTAAATCGGTTTTCCATTGCAGGCGATTATATTGCCATGTCCCCAGCGTGATGAGGATCGAGAGCATCACTAGCGTCAGCACGGTAAACCATTTCATTGGCGCGAAACGCATTAGAGTTCATCCTCATCTTCAAACTGCGCCTCGCCCGCATCGCGGCTAAGCTGCAAGGTCAGCATTATGCCGCGTAAAGGCCGCAGCATAAGGATACTGGAAATGAGAATTATCGGCCCCCAAATAATCATCGTTAGCCAGACAGGAGCGTCGAGGGCGAGTTGAAATACGAGCGCCAAAGGCACAATAAAGAAGCCCGCGATAAATATGACGAATACCGCAGGCCCGTCGCCGGCATCTTCGGATTGAAAATCCTTTCCGCAAGCGGCGCAGCTCGGCGCATATTTCAGGAAGCCGGAAAATAAAGAACCGCTGCCACAATCGGGACAGCGGCCTTTTAAACCATCAGCAATGGGGGAATTGCTCACGCCGCTTAATGCGCGCCGCTATATTGGAACAGCACATAAATAAAGGCGAAGAGGAAAATCCAGACCACATCAACAAAATGCCAATACCATGCCGCCGCTTCGAAACCGAAATGCTTCTTGGCTGTCATGCCGCCGGACATCAGCCGTCCCCAACATACAAGCAGGAAGATTGTTCCGATAAGAACGTGGAAGCCATGGAAGCCTGTCGCGAAAATAAAGATAGAGCCATAGGCATTGACGTCATACCATGGCTCGCCCGCATCGCGGTGTGCAAAAATTTCTAGATATTCCAAAGCTTGCAAGGCGGTAAAAGCAACACCGAGGATAACGGTTAAGCCCAAACCCCATTTCGCTTCTTTACGGTTACCGTGAATAAGCGCGTGATGCGCCCAAGTCACTGTTGTGCCGGAAAGCAGCAGAACAAGCGTATTGATAAGCGGAAGGTTCCACGGGTCAACAGTGTGAAGACCGCCCGTCAGGGATTTTTCCCACGCCTCAGGGTTTTCGATAACACTTGAGTCCCAGCCGGCGCGCACTTTGTGGAAGAGGCCAAGTTCAAAGAACATCCAGAACCAACCGACAAAGAACATGGCTTCTTGCATGATGAACATGATCATGCCGTAGCGCAGTCCGATTTGAACAACCGGCGTGTGGTCGCCCGCGCGGCTCTCGGCTGTGACGTCTTTCCACCATGCATACATGGCGTAAGACGCAAATAGGATACCAAAGACAAGGATAGGCCATGCGCCTTTGGCGAGAAAGAAGGCTGCGCCGCTATCGGCAGGGGTAAGGCCTTTGAAGAAGATCACCATGCCGAAACACCAGACCAAAGCGGCCATAGATGAGACGAGCGGCCAAGGGCTTGGATCAATTAGGTGATAGTCATGTTCGACGGCGTGTCCGGCCATAGGGCGCTCCAGCGTAATTTTGGTCTTAATTAAGCGGCTCTATAGCCAAAACCGCGCGCGCGGGCAATAACTAGCGCGCATATAATAGCGGCTTTGCGTCGCGGCTAACTCTCGTCTGGAACTGGAAAAAACGTGTAAGACAGCGTGACAGTTTGAACATCATCCATGCGCGGGTCATCCAAAAGCTGACTATCGAGGAAGAACACGACCGGAAGCTCTGCGCTTTCGCCGGGCTCAAGGCGCTGCTCTGTGAAGCAAAAGCATTCCAGTTTGGCAAAATACGGGGCGGCTTTAATCGGCGTCAGGTTATAATTTGACGTCGCAATAACGGGATAATCGGCGAGGTTCTCCACCTTATAGAATGTCAGCCCATTGGCCCCGACCTTGATATCAATTGAGACCTGATCGGGTTTGAATGTCCACGGCAATCCATTTGTAACATTGGAGTCAAAGCGCACTTTGATCACGCGGTCAGATATAGCATTATCGTTCACATCGGCGATGCGCGTTGTGCCGCCATATCCCGTAACACGGCAGAACGTGTCATAGAGCGGTTTAGACGCAAAACCGAGACCCAGCATGGCAAACAACACGACAACCAAAACGCCAAGTGTGCGTTTGTTATTACGTTCCTGAGTGTCGAGATTGTCGCTCATTTAGGACGCTCCGCCCCAGCTTTTAAAGACCATCAGCGCAAAGATCAGAACGCAAAAGGCGACAAGCAAGCCCCCAATAGCTAAATTACGTTTTTTTCGCGCCGTGATTTCTTCGATTGTTGGCGTGACATATTCGATCGTTTTTTCACTAAAATGGTCTTCGGGTTTCATAACTTATCCGTATAATTTTAGAGCATGTTCCAGCGCAATCGCCACAAACATCGCAAAAAGATAAAACAGCGAAAAAGCAAATAAGTTACGCGCTGCTTTATCGCCCGCTTTCACTTCATATAGCGAGGCTTCGTCATGATCGACAGGGCGCTCTCCTGCGCGAGATTGCCACACACGGTAGGCGAGGAACACAAACCCGCTATTAAGTAGCAGCGCAACAACGCCGTATAGCGGCCTGCCAAGGCCTGTAAATAAAGGCAAGGCGCAGACGCCAGCTAGAACTAAGGAATAAAGGAAAATCTGCAAACGCGTGGATTTGGCGCCCGCCACATTTGGCATCATCGGAATGCCCGCCTTGTCATAATCAATCGTTTTATAAAGCGCGAGCGCCCAAAAATGCGGCGGGGTCCACATGAAAATAATCAGAAATAAAATCACGCTGTCCCATGTGATATTTCCTGTCACGGCCGCATAGCCGACCATGGGCGGGAAAGCTCCAGCCGCGCCGCCAATGACAATATTTTGCGGCGTCGCGCGTTTCAGCCACATCGTGTAAAACACGGCGTAGAATAGGATTGTAAAGGCAAGAAAAGCTGCGGCAAAATAATTACTCGCCATGGCCAGACCAAGGACAGAGAAGGCTGATAAAATCACGCCGAAGCCTAGCGCGCTATCGCGCGATAATTTACCCGCCGGAATGGGTCGCGTTTTGGTGCGCGACATTAATGCGTCTGTTTCGGCTTCCCACCACATATTCAGCGCGCCTGATGCACCTGCGCCTACAGCGATACATAATATAGACGCGGCGGCGAGTGGCAGAGATAGTTGCCCCGGAGCCACGAATAACCCGACCCACGCCGTAAAGACGACAAGGCTCATCACGCGCGGCTTCATCAGCGCAAAATAATCACGCGGCTCAGCCGTGCCGAGGCCCGAAGGCGTTACCGCGGATGTGGAAGTCGTGTCGGTCATTCAAGAGCGTCCAATGTGGGATTGGCGGGCTTATCGCGCAAAGGCCGCCGCTTCACAAGCGCTTCAATCACAAGGACAACAAATGTCGCAAGGGCGAGCGCGCAGAGGATAGCGCCAAAAAATCCTATATCATTGAGCGCGGTATAGCTCTCTTCGTAATCGACATAACGCCTCGGCATGCCCTGATTGCTGAGATAAAATTGCGGAAACATTATCAGGCTGATGCCTGCAAACCAAAGCGCCCAACACAGGCGCCCAAGCCAGATGTTGTAATTTGCACGCAAAATATGGGGTAGAGCGAAAAATATTATCGCAGCCATTCCCGACACTATGACGACGCTCCCCACGAATTGGGCATGCACTACAAGATAATAGCTATCGTGCAAGGCAACATCCACGCCCTTACGCGCCATCATTTGGCCTGCGAGAATTCCCAAAATAGCCATCACCGCCCCGCCATATATCCAAAGCGCAGGAACGCTAGGCGGCCATTTCATCGCTCTGACTATGGCCTTCCATTTTACCGGAAAGAATTTTGCGAAAGCTAAAATACTTAAGCCAAGCGCAATTATAACAAAGGGCAAATAGATCTCAGGATGACCGAAGAACCAAAAGATGTGTTGAAACAATGCGGGATCGCCGCCTTTATCGGGAGAGAAGAAATCATCTGCGGGCTCTGGCTCAAGAAACTTATCACACCCCGCTAACAAAAAAGCCGAACCCACGAGGAGTCCGGCTTTTCTTATTTTTTCAATCGCTACCATAGCGGCGGCGAATTACTTCACTTTAGGAAGTGTATTGAATTGGTGATAAGGCGGCGGTGAGGACAATGTCCACTCCAGCGTTGTCGCGCCTTCGCCCCAATAATTATCTTCGGCTGGACGACGCACAATGAAGGCCTCGATCAGCATCACAAAGAACGCTAACGTACCTGCCAGCGTCACAAGCGCGCCAACCGTCGACAATTGATTAAGGGCTTGGAATTCCACCGGATAATCAACATAACGGCGCGGCATGCCTTGGAGGCCAAGGAAATGTTGCGGGAAGAAGATCAAGTTCACGCCGATA
>CALLBH010000174.1 GCA_938001945.1 uncultured Robiginitomaculum sp. | reverse complement strand
GCACCTGTCACATTCACGGTCACAAATTTCGTCGCGCCCTCGCCGTCTTTGACAATTTGTAGCGCAAGGTCGAGCATCAAATCTGACAAAGCTGATTTGAATTTCGCGAGACGCGGATCAAAGGCTTGGGTGATTTTGTCGTGTTTCGCGGTGCAGCTTGCGGCGAGCAAAACCGTGTCGGATGTCGAGGTATCGCTGTCCACGGTAATGGCATTGAAACTGCTCCGCGTGAGTTCGGAGAGCAAGTCTTGGAGCGCGCCCTGCGAGATATTGGCGTCCGTTGCGATATAGCCCAGCATGGTCGCCATATCGGGCGCAATCATACCGCTGCCTTTGGCTATACCATTTATTGTCACGCGCGTAGCGTCGATCTTGGTCGTCACGCTCGCGCCTTTGGGATAGGTATCTGTGGTCATAATAGCGCGGGCTGCCGCTTCCCAGCCATCGGCGGTCATCGCGGCTTTAATTTCGGGCAGCTTCTCGGTCAGCTTTGATGCATCAAGCGGCTCGCCAATAACGCCAGTTGAGGAGAGCAGAACGCCCTCTGCGGGCGTTCCAAATGCTTCGCCCACATCACGCGCTGTTTGCACTACAGCGTCGCGGCCTTTCTGGCCTGCAAAGACATTGGCCGTGCCGGAATTGACCACGATAATACGCGGGCCGTCTGTGCTTACGCTCAGCGCTTTGCGCGAATGATCGACGGGCGCGCCAGGGCATTTATTTTGCGTGAATACGCCCGCGACTTGCGTTCCCGCCGCGCCGCGCATTACCCATAAATCCGTGCGGCCATTATATTTGAAGCCCGCCTCAGCCGTTGCCATTTCGAATCCGGTGATAAGCGGCAAGGTCGGAAAGCCAGCGGGCGCGAAGGGTGACGTCTTCATTACTCTGCCTCTTTCGCCTCTTGGGGCGTGATTTTTTCGGCTTCGGCCTCTGTTGGCGTTTCCGCTGCTTCCTCAGTTGGAGTCTCGTTCAAATATTCAATTGCCGCATTTTCACGCAGCCCAGTGATAAATTTCTCCACCTCTTGATAGGTCAGAAATTGGCGCACTTCTTCGCGCATCTGCTCATATGACGGCACAGCCGATTTACGGCGATCAACGACTTTGATGACATGCCACCCAAATTGACTTTGCACGGGCATCGCAATTTCACCAACAGGTGTCGCAAAGGCGCGCTCGGCAAAGGGCGCGACCATGGCGTCAGCTTGGAAATAACCTAAGTCACCGCCTTCGGCGGCGCTGCCGCGATCCGTAGAGAGCTTTGCCGCCATTGCCGCAAAGTCTGCGCCGTCATCCACCTTGGCCTTGACGGCGTCGGCTTCGTCTTTGGTCGCAACCAGAATATGGGAGGCGCGCACTTCATCGCCGCGCTGTCGCATTGTGATTTGCTCTTGATAGAAATCCTGCGCGGCCTTCTCGGTCACAGTATCGGCGATTGCTTTTTCCAATGCGACATTCCCCAAAAGACGCTCACGCGCCGTAGAGAGGCGGCGCTGCACCATTGGGTCCTTATCCAATCCATCACTATTGGCTTTGCGCGCCAAAAGGCGCTGATCGACCAATTGCCCCAGCAGCGCGTCATATTGCGGATGATCAGCTGTGAAGTCTTGCCCTGCTTTGATGTAGTTTTTGCTCTCCGCCTCTCGGTTTAGATCGGAAGCGTAGATCAAACTGCCATCGACGCTCACCACGGCATTATCGCCAGCGCGCGCGGCGGGCGCTTCGCCAAACTCGCCGCCTGTGCTTTGGCCGCCACACGCCGCAAGGCCGAGGGATGCGCCGATTAGCGCGCTGTAAAGGGTATGTTTTAAGTTCATAACTGACCTCAATTTAACGTTAGCCGCGCATTTAAAACAGCGCTCGCCCGTTGACTTAGACCACGGCCATTCCTAAGTCATCAACACAATTTACAAGGCTTTTACAGTCCTTCACGCAACAGGGAAACGCGCCTATATCGGCAGCGACAACTAAAGATCTCATTATGCTCAATATAGCCAAAAAGATGTTCGGGTCAGAAAATGACCGTAAGCTTAAAAAAATGCGTCCGCTTATTGCGAAAATCAACGCCTTAGAGCCTCAATTTGAGAAGATGACGGATGATGCGCTAAAGGCACAAACGGACATCTTTAAACAGCGCCTGACAGATGGCGAAACGCTTGACGATTTGCTGCCCGAAGCTTTTGCGGTTGTGCGCGAAGCCGGTAAACGCACACTCGGACAGCGCCATTACGATGTGCAGCTTATTGGCGGTATCGCGCTACATCGCGGCGACATCGCCGAAATGCGCACGGGTGAAGGTAAAACCCTCGTGGCCACGCTGGCTGCTTATCTAAACGCGCTCAATGGACGCGGCGTACACGTTATTACCGTCAATGATTACCTCGCCAGTCGTGACGCGGAATGGATGAGCGAAGTCTATAGCTTCCTCGGCCTGACAACGGGCTGTATCGTTCACGGCCTGTCCGACGCCGAACGTAAAGCCAATTATGCGTGCGATATTACCTATGGCACGAACAACGAATTTGGCTTTGATTATCTGCGCGATAATATGAAATATAGCCTCGATGCGATGGCGCAGCGCGGACATGTGTTCTGTATCATTGATGAAATTGACTCGATTTTGATTGATGAGGCGCGCACGCCGCTAATTATTTCCGGCCCGACGGATGATCGCAGCGAGTTTTACCGCCTCATGGATCAACTGATTCCCTTCATCGACGAAGACGGATATGACATTGACGAGAAAGCGCG
>CALLBH010000173.1 GCA_938001945.1 uncultured Robiginitomaculum sp. | reverse complement strand
AATGGGGCGGCCATTTGCGTCCCAAACGCGCATGGGCTGGCTGCTATATCCATCGCCGCCGTCGCTTAGTTTTGTATCAACCAGCCACCACCCATCCGGGGTCGAAATGTCATCGGTGAGGATATTGATCATCCAATTGACCGAACTGACCGCGCCAAATTTGCGAACCATGGGAAGCGCTGCAGGCGGCAGCACATCGGCCAGCGCGAGCAGTCCCGCCATGCCTGCGCGCGACGCGTCGTCTATAAAACGCGACGCGGCATAAATATAACCGTCGCCTTTACCGGCCATGGGGCGATGGCCTTCAATGAGGCGGGTTTCAAAATGTAAAAAGAAATTCGGCACAACGCGTTCAAGTAATTTGGGCGTAAAGCGTTTAAGTTTCGCGAGCGGTTTTGCGGGCGGCGTAATCGGCAAAGTTTTGGAAATGGCGCTCTCTCTGGCCGTGCCAAAAGAGAAAATGACGCGCGCGCCCAATTTGCCGTCACTAAAGACATCGACATTAATCGTCGTCATGCTTTTGCCTTGGCGCAGCAGGCTCGCTTTAAATACAGGCGCTTCGCCGACGGGGCCCGTAAAATTGACGAGCACGCTGCGCAGCGGCGGAAGATCGGTAAATGTGGCGGTTGCCGCGCCGTAAGCAAGGCCCGTGGTCAGGCCGCCATAACATGTACGCCCCTGCCGCCAGCTTTGCGGGACAAATGTCGTCCAGCCGTCATCGCTTGGGGTCAAGCCGCCGAGCATATCGGCGAAACTGATTGAATAATCCATAGTCTCTCCTGCCTACTATATATGAGGCGGGCAGGGCGCTGTGTAGCTTTAAAGCGGCATAGAGCCTATGCGCAGCTTAGAGAAAGCTGCCCATGACCGCGGCCGTGTCCAGCATGCGGTTCGAGAAACCCCACTCATTATCATACCAGCTCATCACGCGGACAAGACGCTTTTGGTTGACATAGGTCTGATTGAGCATCGCGGTTGAGCTATGCGGATCATGATTGATATCAATGCTCACCATGGCCTCGTCGCTGGCATTTAAAATGCCGTCTAGCGCGCCGTTTGCGGCTTTAGACAGCGCGGCATTGACGCTTTCGACTGTGACGTCTTTGGACAGGTTCACGGTCAAATCTACGCAGCTCACATTGGGCGTGGGGACGCGAATAGCGACGCCGTCAATTTTGCCTTCAAGTTGGGGCAGCACGAGAGACAAGGCTTTGGCCGCGCCCGTCGTTGTTGGGATCATCGACAAAGCTGCCGCGCGTCCGCGATATGGGTCGCTATGAACGGCGTCGAGCGTTGGCTGATCCCCTGTATAGGCATGGATCGTCGTCATGAATCCGCTCTCAATGCCAAATTCGTCATCAATGACTTTGGCCAGCGGGGCAAGGCAATTCGTTGTACAGCTCGCATTGGACAAGATGTCATCCTCGCCTGTGATGATGTCGTGGTTCACGCCATAGACAACCGTTTTGACGCCGCCCTTACCCGGGGCAGAAATCAGAACTTTTTTGGCACCAGCGGTCAGATGTTTCCCAGCAGACTCCGCGTCGCGAAAGAAGCCTGTACATTCCATGACGATGTCGATTTTTTCTTCGGCCCACGGCAAATTTGCAGGGTCACGTTCTGCCGTCACGCGAATGGGGCCATAGCCAATATCGATAGAATTTTCTGTCGCGCTGATTGTGCCGGGGAAGCGGCCATGGACGCTATCAAATTTAAGCAAATGGGCCAGCGACTTTGCCGGTGCCAGATCATTAATGGCGACGATTTGCATATCGTCACGGGGGTGTTCGTTTAGGGCGCGCAGCACATTGCGGCCAATACGGCCGAAGCCATTAATGGCAATTCTTAAAGTCATTATTACTCTCTATGGTCAGAAAATGCGGCCCCGATAAGCGGCGCGCGATTGTCAATTAAAAGCGATAGCGGAACGTTCGCCATCCGATGCGTCATAGCACCCTTATTACAGAAATACGATAGCGCTTCGGGCGTCGCCAAATATTCTTTCAGATGTTGGGATACGCCTCCGGCTAATACTGCGCCGCTCCACGCGCCCGACGCTAGAACAGCGTCGCCGATAAAGCCCATCAAAGCGTGAGCTGCAATCGTGCAGCATTGAATAGCGCGCGTCTGTCCGCCCTTAGCCTCATTTGTAATCGTTTTAGCGGTCACGACGTCTAAATTTTGGACGCCCTCGACCTGACAAAGCGCGTCATAGACTTTGGGTAAATGTTGGCCCGAGCAAATCATTTCAAATGAGACATGCCCGTATCGCTTTTTCATCGCCAAGGCGACTTCAGTTTCAAGCGGCGTTTGCGGCGCGTAGCTTTGATGACCGCCCTCTCCGGCAAATACATCCCATGACGCCGCATTTGAGTTAAAGTGAAGCATGGATTGCCCAAGACCGGTTCCCGCGCCTGCCACAATTATTGGATGACCCGTTTCGGGGCGTCCCTCTTGTAGTTTAAGAAAGGCATCGCCCTGAAGCTCTGGGACGCTGCGCGCCATGGCCGCAAAATCATTCATCAAATGCAAACGTTCAAAACCGAAATGCGACAGCAGGGATTGGCGTTTGATCACCCAATGATTGTTTGTGATCGTGACGGTGTCGCCGCTTATAGGTCCGGCAAGCGCAAAAACCGCTGCGCTTGGACCGCGATTGGATGTGCTGCCGCTTTGCGATAAAAATGCATCCACGGCATCGGAAAATTCTGGGAAATCCGCTGTTGGCGCATGCCAAATATCAGAGAGCTGCGGGAGATCACCGCGCTTGCCGCTCGCGAGAGCCAAGCGCACATTTGTTCCACCAATGTCTCCGACAAGCGTGCTCATCGCGCCGCGCTCATTTCAGAGGCAGATATGTGTGACTTTAGCCCCATTAAAGGCTCCCTATAGCCTGCTTCGCTCTATTTTGCGGCGATTACAGAAGAATTTGTTATCGCAGCCATGACAGCGCTGTCAATCGTGACGTGGTGTTTTCAGTCCTCATTTAGGTGTTTTGAGGCATTTTTTTATTCTGAGCCATTTATTGTAACCCAAAGCCGCGCTACACAGGGGTGAATAGGGGAGGGCGGATATTTCCGACCCGCAAATATGACAGCAACAATTACCGATGTGGCGCGGCTTGCCGGCGTATCTATGAAGACCGTGTCGCGGGTTCTCAATAATGAGCCAAATGTGACCGCCAAAACGCGCGAGCGCGTACAGGCGGCGGCGGCGGAATTACGCTATCGCCCGAACCTTTCGGCGCGGGGGCTTGCCAGTTCTCGCAAATTCCTTCTCGCGCTTTTATATGATAACCCCTCAGCAGAATATATCGCCGCTATTCAAGCCGGCGCAACTGAGGCATGTCGCAAGCGCGGCTTCCATTTGGTGGTCGAGCCCATCCGCGTGCCCAATGGTGAAATCACAACTGAACTTGAAGTCCTCTTGCAGCGCTTGCCGGTAGACGGCGTAATCTTGACCCCGCCGCTCAGCGATATGAACGCCTTAAAAGATGTCTTTGATGATGTGAAAATTCCCTATGTGCCAATTGCGCCATCAGAGGAAACCAAAGCTAAAGTGCCGTCTGTTGGTATGGATGATATTACCGCTGCCGAGGAAATGACGCAGTATCTGATTTCAATTGGGCACAAAGACATTGGGTTCATCGTCGGCGCGCCGGATCACTCCGCCAGTCATCTGCGTAAAACAGGATTTTTAAGCGCCATGAAAGCGGCGGGGTTGGATGTGCCGCAAAACCGTATTTTGCAGGGCGACTTCTCATTTGAGTCCGGGAAAGCTTGCGCGCAAAAACTTCTGGCCGGGGCGGATCGTCCTACGGCCATTTTTGCATCAAATGATGATATGGCCGCGGCTGTGCTGTCCGTTGCGGGCAAAAAGAATATTTCGGTTCCGAATGATCTCTCCGTGGCGGGTTTTGATGATACGGCGCTGGCGGGGGTGATTTGGCCGCCGCTGACGACAATCCGGCAACCTATTCACGATATGGGATCGCGCGCAGCGCGCATGCTCATTAACGGAGTCACAAAAACAACTGAAGACATTCCGCCGCTTATGCTGGAGCATAATATTATCGTTCGAGCCTCAACGGCCCCGCCCGCGCGTCAATCATAATTGCAAGACAGGATTGACAGCGCTGTCAATTTGCGATTTATCGGGCGGGTTATTCCACAGACCTTTTTAAAGTGAGTAACTTTATGGCGACACGCCGCGACACACCCAAAACGGACGCTGCCCAGATGGGGCGGCGTAAAGGAGAGCAGCCCGCTATGAGCGCTCAAGATAAATCAGAATTCGTCCCGGTATCGCCATTTGAAATGGTCATCTTTGGCGGCACAGGCGATCTCGCGCGGCGTAAGCTTATCCCGAGCCTCTATCACCGTTTTCTCGATCGCCAATTTGACTCGCAAAGCCGCATCATTGCCGTCAGTCGAAGCGACTATAGCCGTGATGAATATATCACCAAAATTACGGAGGCCTTCAAAGCCTTCCACCCCAATGAACCTTTCTATGAAGGGGCGTGGAGTAATTTTTGCGAGCTGATTGATTATGTTCCGATTGACGTCATGGACGACAAAAGTGATTGGGACGCGCTCAGTGCAAAACTGAACGACACTAAATGCGTCAGAATTTTTTATCTCGCTATGCCGCCGCGTATGTTCGCCCCCATTTGTGAGGGCCTGCGCGATGCTGGCCTGGCGAGTAAAACTTCACGCGTTGTTTTGGAAAAACCGATTGGCACAGATTTCGACTCTGCCGCCGTGATAAATAATGGCGTCGGCGCAGTTTTTGATGAAAATCGCATTTATCGCATTGATCATTATTTGGGCAAAGAAACGGTTCAGAACCTGATGGTTCTGCGTTTTGCCAATATCCTATTTGAGCCGCTTTGGACGCGCGACTCGATTGATAATATTCAAATCACCGCCGCTGAGCATATCGGCGTTGCAGGGCGCGAAGCTTATTATGATAAATCCGGCGCGCTGCGCGATATGGTGCAAAACCATTTGCTGCAGCTCTTATGCCTCACCTGTATGGAAGCCCCGGATAGTCTGGACGGTGACGCGATCCGCACTGAGAAAATTAAGGTCCTAAAATCTTTGCGTCCCATGTCTAAGGATAATGTCGGACGCCGCACTGTGCGCGGGCAATATGCGGCGGGCGAAGTCTTGGGAGAAAAAGCCGACGGCTATATCGAAGAGCTTGTCGGGGATAAAAAATCAAAACTTCAGGACGGCGATCAATCGCGCACGGAGACATTTGTCGCGATTAAAACAGAAATTGAAAATTGGCGCTGGGCCGGCGTTCCGATTTATCTGCGCACAGGTAAGCGCATGTCGGATCGGTT
This sequence comes from uncultured Robiginitomaculum sp., assembly GCA_938001945.1. Taxonomy (GTDB): domain Bacteria; phylum Pseudomonadota; class Alphaproteobacteria; order Caulobacterales; family Maricaulaceae; genus Robiginitomaculum. The sequence continues at coordinate 3,949 of CALLBH010000173.1, read as the reverse complement.
CTCTGAAATTGTTGTCCAGTTCAAACCCGTTCCCCATAGCGTTTTTGGCGCGGGCACAACGCTTAATCCGAACCGTCTTGTTATTCGTCTACAGCCGGATGAGAGCGTGAATTTATGGGTCGAGATCAAAGAGCCGGGCGCGGGCGGTATGCGCGTCAAAAGCTGGCCGCTGGATCTGACTTATGACGAAGCCTTTACCACGCGCTATCCCGACGCTTATGAGCGACTTTTGATGGACGTGGTTCGCGGACGTCTTGCGCTCTTTATGCGCCGCGATGAAGTCGAGGCTGCATGGACATGGGTTGATCAAATCCAAGATGCATGGGCCGCAAAAGAGCAAAATGTGCGTCCTTATCCTGCGGGCCAAGACGGTCCGAATGAGGCGCAGCAACTCTTGGAACTTGACGGTCGAACTTGGTGGAGACGTCCTGATGAGTGATCAAAATTATAATGGCGCGCGGATTTTAAATCTAAAATCCAAAGCGCAGGCCGTCGGTATTGCTAGCGAAATTATTACGGCCGAGCTTGACCTCGCCGTAGAGAAGCGCGCCAAGGCCAGCTTTATGGTGTCCGGCGGATCAAGTCCCAAGCCGCTCTATGAAAACCTGTCCAAAGCGGATTTGCCGTGGGAGGCCATATTTGTCGGGCTTGTCGATGAACGCTGGGTCAAAGAGGGCGAGCCGGGATCAAATGCAACATTTATTCGGGATAGCTTATTGCAAAATAAAGCCGCGAACGCGCATTTAATGCCGATGGTCACAGACCACGAAACAGCGGCCCAAGGCGCATCAATAATTTCCAGTTTCTACGCCGAGCTTGGCCCGCCCTTTGATGTCGCGGTGATGGGCATGGGCACAGATGGCCACACGGCCAGCTGGTTCCCGGATAGTCCTGATTTAAGCGCCGTCATAAATGAACAGGCAAGCTCTATAGCCATGGCTGCCATGGCCGAGGGCTGCCCCGGCGCGGGTGATTTTCCCGAGCGTATTACGCTGTCGCGCCCCGCAATTGTGAGCGCGCGAAATATTTTGCTCTTTATTCCCGGCGCCGCAAAGCGAGCCGTGTTCACGGCGGCGCTAGAGAAAGATGTCATGGATGCGCCTGTCCGCGCGCTGCTTGATGGCGGCGAAAACCTAACTGTATTGATGTGTGATTGATTATGACTTTAAACGCTACACTCGCCGATGTTACCGCGCGCATCATCAAGCGCTCTCGCGCGACGCGTAAATCCTATCTGGACGCCGTCGAGTCGCAAATGCGCGACGGCGCGCGGCGCGTGCGCCTCACCGAAGGCAATTTGGCCCATGCCAGCGCGGCGTGTCCTGTCCATGACAAGACCCAACTCTTTGGCGCAAGCTGGCCCAATATTGGCATCATCACCGCCTATAATGATATGCTGTCGGCCCATCAGCCCTTTGAGCATTATCCCGAAATTATCCGCAAAGCGGCGCGCAAAGCGGGCGCCGTGGCCCAAGTGGCGGGCGGCGTTCCCGCCATGTGCGACGGCGTCACCCAAGGTCAAGACGGCATGGAGTTGTCGCTCTTCTCGCGCGACGTGATCGCGATGAGCGCGGCAGTCGGGCTGTCTCATGATATGTTCGATGCGGCGCTCTATTTGGGTGTATGCGATAAAATCGTTCCGGGCCTGATTATGGCCGCTCTGCGCTTTGGATGGATTCCCGCGGTCTTTATTCCTGCTGGCCCCATGACCTCCGGTCTGCCCAATTCCGAAAAAGCGCGCATCCGCCAAGAATTTGCCCAAGGTAAAGTGGGGCGCGACGTCCTGCTAAAGGCCGAGTCCGATAGCTATCACAGTGCAGGCACATGCACATTTTACGGCACGGCAAATTCCAATCAGATGCTGATGGAAATCATGGGTCTGCAGTTACCTGGCAGTTCATTCGTCAACCCAAACACACCCCTTCGCGACGCGTTAACCGAGGCGGGCGTGGCCCGCGCCGCGCAGATTACCGCGCTGGGCAATAATTATACCCCGCCCGCTTATATCGTTGATGAGAAAGCAATTGTGAACGGCATGGCAGGCCTCATGGCGACTGGCGGCTCCACTAATCTCGCGATCCACATCATCGCCATTGCGCGCGCGGCTGGCATCATCATTAATTGGGATGATTTATCCGACATCTCCAAAGCTGTGCCGCTGATTTGTAAAATCTATCCCAATGGTTTGGCCGATGTGAACCACTTCCACGCCGCCGGCGGCATGGGGTATCTCATTACAGAAATGCTGTCTGAGGGCCTGCTGCATGATGACGTTAAAACCATCGCAGGTGAGGGCGGGTTATCACGCTATACGCAAGAGCCTGTGCTGGACGGCGAGGAGATGACATATCGCCCCGCGCCAACGCAAAGCCTTGATCAAGACATTCTCTCCCATGTCGATAAACCGTTTCGTCATGATGGGGGCTTGTCGCTGATTAAAGGTAATCTGGGCCGCGCCGTGTCTAAGGTCTCTGCCGTAAAGTCGAGCCACCAAAAAGTCAGCGCGCCGGCTATGGTCTTTGATGATCAAAATGATTTGGTCGAGGCGTTTAAGGCCGGAAAATGCGAAAAAGACTTTATTGCCATTATCCGTTTCCAAGGCCCGTCTGCCAATGGCATGCCGGAGCTGCACAAGCTGACGCCGATTTTAGGGGGCTTGCAGGATAAAGGCTTTAAAGTCGCGCTTGTCACCGATGGCCGCATGTCCGGCGCGTCCGGCAAAGTGCCGTCGGCCATTCACATCTGCCCCGAAGCGCTACATGGCGGCCCGATTGGCCGCGTCGTGAACGGCGATATGGTCCATCTGGATTGCGCTGCTGGAACGTTAAGTGTGGATGTGGATGCAGCTGAATTTGCCGCCCGCCCGCTCGCGGCTGCGCCGCAATTTAGAACCCGCGCCGCGCTGGGCATGAATATGTTCGCCGCCTTGCGCCGCGTCGTCAGCAGCGCCGAAGAGGGCGCAACCGTTCTCGGCACACTCGAAGATACGCCGCTGCAAACGCGCGACGTCACGAAAGCGCCAGTTTAATGGCCGTCGAAAACGCAGTTCTCGTCGGGGATATTGGCGGAACCAATGTGCGTTTTGCACTTGCGGCGCGCACGAAAAGCGGCGCGATTGCGCTTCATAAATCCGAGCGCCACCCCGTCAAAAATTTCGTGAATTTTGATGCGGCTGTGACCAAATATCTCGACAGCATTAACGAGCGTCCGCGCCGCGCAAGTTTCGCTTTTGCTGGCCCGAAATTTGATGATGAAATTCGCATGACCAATACGGAATGGATCGTTAGCGAAGGTAAATTATGTGATCAATTTGGCTTTGAAGACGCGCTGGTGATGAATGACTTTGCCGCGATGGCGCGCGGCGCGATGGTTATTCCGGATGATGGATTTCAGCCAGTCATTCCGGGTGAATTTGACCGTTCTAAAAATATTGTTGTTACGGGCCCCGGAACGGGCCTTGGATTGTCTTGCGTCCTTCCGGCCTTGCCGGGACAAAGTTTGCGCGATCGTCAAGTCATTGCGACCGAAGGCGGCCATATTGGGTTCTCTCCGCAAACCCATATTCAGCGCGAAGTCATGCGCGTGCTCTCGCGCGATCTGATTTATGTCAGCTATGAAAGCATTTTGTCGGGCCCCGGATTTTTTCGTCTTTACATGGCGCTATGCGAAATTTGGGACGAAACGCCAGTCTGCCAAAAAGAAACCGAAATTATCGACGCTGGCCTTGCTAATGAAACGGGCGCGGCGCGAAAATGTATTGATGTATTTTGTAATATCCTTGGCGGTTATGCCGGCAATGTCGCGCTCGGTCTTGGCGCGGCGGGCGGGGTCTGTATTGGCGGCGGCGTCTCTCGCCATATCGCGCCTTTCATTGATGACAGTGATTTTAAATCCCATTTCCGCAGCCGCGGCGCAGGCAGCTGGTTTGTCCAAGATATTCCCGTCAAAA
>CALLBH010000172.1 GCA_938001945.1 uncultured Robiginitomaculum sp. | reverse complement strand
TCTAAAGTGCATAGCCTATTATAGATTCAATGCGCCATTTGTCGAGACAGGGATTTAGGCGCGTAAAAACATCTCAAATGCTGCATTTCCGCTTTCATTATTCATAGGGTAGCCTGTGCTCGCGAGCGCCGCTTCTAAATCCTCGACATCGCCATTTGGGACTTGAAACCCGCACAGGACTTGACCAATCGCGCTGCCATGATTGCGGTAATGAAAGAGCGAGATATTCCACTTGCCGCCAATGGCGGATAGAAAATCCATCAGCGCTCCGGGGCGCTCGGGGAATTCAAAACGATAAAGGGCTTCACGCACATCACGACTGGCGCGGCCGCCAACCATATGACGCAAATGCCGTTTGGCGAGGCGGTCATCCGATAAATCCAGCGTGTCATATCCAGCTTCATCCAGCGCAGTCGTCAAAGCCTGCGCTTCGGCTTCACCGCCTGAGAGCTTCAAGCCGACCAGGATGCGCGCCTCACTCTGGTTATCTGCAAAGCGGTAGTTAAATTCACTCACCGCGCGGCCATGAAGGAAGGCGACAAAACGCTGAAACGCCCCGCGTTCTTCGGGCAGGGTTGTGGCGAATAGCATTTCGCGGTCCGCGCCCAGTTCGGCGCGTTCAACGATGTGGCCGATGCGATCGAAGTTCACATTCGCGCCGGACACAGTGACGACGACATCGCCCTCGGGCGCCGTGCCCTCGCCAATGTCTTTTATAAGGCTAGCCAGCGCGAGGGCCCCCGCAGGTTCAACCACCGTACGCGTGGTCTCAAAAATGGCTTTTACCGCAGCGCTTATTTCGTCATTCGTCACCGTCACGCAGCGATCAACAACGTGTTCGCAGATTTGATATGTCAGCGCGCCAATTTGCTTGACCGCGACGCCATCAGCAAAGCCGTCAATATGATCCAGCGGCGTCACCTTGCCATGCTCAAGAGATGTTTTTAGCGTCGCCGCGCCAACGGGTTCACAGGATATGATTTGCGTTGCGGGGGATTTGGTTTTTGACCATGTCCCGATGCCGGAAATAAATCCGCCGCCGCCGACGCAGACATATATTGCGCTTGGCGCGCGCGGAGTTTGCTCGAATATTTCTTTGGCCACTGTGCCTTGTCCGGCAATGACTTCGACCTCGTCAAAGGGATGAATAAACACCGCACCCGACTCATTGGCATATTCAATCGCGGCCTCGCAGGCTTCGTCATAATTATCCCCGACAAGGCGCGTTTGCGCCCCGCCGGCTTCAACGGCTTCAACTTTAATTGCGGGGGTTGTGACAGGCATAAAAATAAGCGCGGCGGTCTTGTAATAGCTGGCCGCCGCCGCCACGCCTTGGGCGTGATTGCCCGCGCTGGCGGCGCATACACCGCGCGCGCGATCAGCATCACTCATGCCCGCAATGCGGTTCGTTGCGCCGCGAATTTTAAACGAGAATACATCTTGGGTATCTTCGCGCTTTAGCCAGATATTGCGCCCATATTTCGCTGATAATTTCTCGGCAAGTTCCAGCGGCGTGCGCTTGGCCAGCGCATAGACATTGGCGCTATCAATACGCGCAGAAAGCTCATTTAAATTAACCGCTGACATGGCTCGCAATCCAGTTCCCGACGGCCTGCGTTGACAACTTGCCGCCCAAATCACCTGTGACATGCCCGCCGTCCAGCGCCGCTTCAACCGCGCGCTCTATCGCTTCGCTCTCGGCGGTCAGGCCGAAGGATAAGCGTAGCATCCAACTGGCTGATAATATCATGGCCAGCGGGTTAGCTTTGCCTTGGCCCGCAATATCCGGCGCGCTGCCATGGATGGGTTCATACATGCCCATTTTTCCGTCGGATAATGACGCCGACGGTATGACGCCCATCGATCCGCATAATACGCTGGCTTCGTCAGTCAAAATATCGCCAAACATATTCTCCGTCAGGATAACGTCAAAGTCCTGCGCGCGGGTCAGCATGTGCATCGTCATGGCGTCGACGAGCAAATGTTCCAGCTCCACATCAGGATAGTCCTTCGCCACCTCAATCACAGTTTCACGCCATAGCCGTGATGTTTCCAAAACATTGGATTTATCGACGCTGGTCACTTTTTTGCGGCGCGTAGATGCGAGGTCAAAAGCCTTGATGGCAATGCGCTCGACTTCGGCGACGCTATAGCGGCACTCGTCATAGGCCCCATTTTCGTCGCGGCCTTTATCGCCAAAATATATTCCGCCGGTCAGCTCGCGCATAACCACAAAATCAACGCCTTCAAGACGTTTGCGTTTCAGCGGTGCTTTATCAATCAGCGCAGGGTAGGGCTTACACGGACGTATATTGGCATATAAATTTAAGCGTTTTCGAAGCGGTAAAAGCGAGCCTAGCTCCGGGCGATCTTCACCTTTGAGGTGATCCCATTTCGGCCCGCCCACCGCGCCAAGCAATATCGCGCCCGTGCGCCTTGCGCTCTCAAAACTCTCATCGGGCAGGGGTTTTAAGCCTGCATCAATCGCTGCGCCGCCGACAAGGTGCTGTTCGGCGTTTAGGTCGTGACCGAATTTATCCGCGACAGCAGTTAAGACAGTCATCGCCGCCTCGCCCACTTCCGGGCCAATGCCATCACCGGGCAGGTATGTGAAATTTATGTTGGTCATTTTGTCTTTCCAGGTCGAGCTAACGCTCGACACTCGCCTCTTGTGTGTTTTCAAAGGCGGCAATGGCGTCATCTTGCGCGGCCAGATAGCCCATCTCATCCACGCCTTCCATCAGGCAGTGCCGCGAAAAGGCATCGATTTCAAATTTATAAGTTCCGCCATTTTTCGGCAGGCGCACTTCGCAAGATTTAAGATCAATGGTGATCTCTTCGCCCGGATGATCAAGCAGCCATTGATGTGCGTTCTTCTCTATAACAATGGGGAGCAATCCGTTTTTCAGGGAATTACCGCGAAAAATATCTGCAATCTCGCTGCTGATAACAACGCGTATGCCGTAATCTGTCAGT
>CALLBH010000171.1 GCA_938001945.1 uncultured Robiginitomaculum sp. | reverse complement strand
ATAATATTCGCCTATCGGTTGAAGCGATTAATCTTCTAAGTGAAGAGAAAAGACAGTATCAGTGGAATGAAGATAATCTTTATGAGCTAAATGATTATGGTCCACGCATCTTCTTTGGAATTCGCGGAAAATTCTAAAACTGGACTAAATTAGAGTCTTAAGGGCGCGAATTCTGTGAGGAATTCGCGCCTTTTTTATGTCCAGAATTTGCATTATTATTAGTCGTGTTTCGATGGCCTATTTAAGTAAAGTAGGGAAGCCATGCCGCCTGTCAAATTGGTCTAAATCGCAAGGCTGGTTTTGAGCTATTTTGCTAAACTACTCATGAGTTGTTTTGACTAAGGTTTAGTTGTGGGCAAATTTTATTCTAATTAGGCGGGTGCTGCCAATATAGTAAATGATTTGCAAGACATTGAATTTATACAATTTATAATTTTTTACTGACCGAGCGAAGCTTGCGGCGCAAGTATTATCCCGCAAGAAAATATTGTCTAATTGATAGGGCTTAGCTTGGAACCGTGGAGTTAGAATCGGTCATACCAATAAATTTTTTCAACCTTGCAATTGGACTAATAAATTGGTTTTAAAATAATGTTGACATAACGCAAGGTTTGGGGTTGATTATAAGGAATGGATTCTGAAGAGATTCAGTGTGCAAAAAAATAATATCACAAAGGGAAGAATATTATGTCAAATCGGAACGCGGATCAAAAATCCGCTCGAAATACAAAAGCATTGTTGCTGAGAAGCTCGCTTCTTATCACAGCTGGCGTTTCAATTCTAGCATTGCCGCAAGCGGCAATAGCTCAAGACTCGTTTGAAGAAGACGAAGTTATTGCGGTCGGTATCCGCCAGTCACTTGAAAACGCACTTGTCGAAAAACGTCAAGCTGTTGGTTTAAAGGAGGTTATTCTTGCTGAAGACATCGGTAAGCTTCCTGATCAAAACCTCGCTGAAGTTCTAGAGAATGTTACGGGTGTTCAGATCACGCGTACAGCGGGTGTTGGTACGGGCGTTCAAATTCGCGGTACGGACGCAAATCGTACAGAAATCAACGGTGTAACTGCTGTCGGATCCGGCGGTGGCCGCGGCGGCATTAGTTTTGAAGATGTGTCAGCTGGGATCATTGCGGGCGTCGAAGTTATTAAAGCTCCTGAAGCCAAAACGATTGAAGGATCTGTTGGGGGCACGATTAATCTACGCACGATCCGACCGCTTGATTTGAATGAGCCGCTTTTAACGGCCCGAATTCAAGGTGAGAAAAGCAGTCTTTCCTCAGAGGACAATTGGACACCGCGTATTTCCGGTACGGTAGGTAATAAGTGGGAAAACGCTAAAGGTCAAGAAATCGGAGTCGTGCTTGCGGTTAGCTATGCAGAACAAGAATCAACTTCATTCCGCCCTCGTGTTGACCGTGACGGTAGTCTTGTTGAGAACAACACCCAGACTGTTGTGCGTGGCACGAACGTAGAAGATCCTAGTGAGCGACCTGCAGCTCAGTCTTTTGATTTCCTGGGCATTCAGTTCCTCAATCAGGAGCTTGAGAATTTTGAATATGAAACAACAAATGTGGCGTTTTCTGTCGAAGCTGCGCCGACAAATAATGTTAAGCTTTACTTTGATGCAATTGCGAACGATCAGGAGCGCCGCTCAGACAGCACGCGCGTTCAGGCATCTGGTGTTACAGGGGGAGGGGATAGCCTATTGGTTCGGAACCTTCCTGATACATTTGAAACTGTGGATTTTGGTTCGCTCGATGGCGTGGCTATAGGTAGTATTCAGGCCGCTCTTACGGGTCGTATTCAGCCCGATCTTGGCGCAGATGACGATGATCCGAACTTGCGTTTCAACAGTGATACAAATGCTCGCGTTACTGAAAGCCGGATTTACCGGGTTGGAACAGAGTGGGAAAAGGGTAACTTCTCCGGTGTTGCTGAATACTCAAATTCCACATCTGACTCGACAACTCCGTCACTGAACGCTCAATTGAACTTTATCAATCCTAACCCGCTAACGCCTCTTGATAACCTTGATGATGATGGAAACCCGACTGCCTCGACAAGTAATGATAACGTTGTTCCCTATATATATGACTTAAGCGGCGATTCGCTGACTTTTGGGATTGACTTTGACTCTCCATTTGCACCGACAGTTGATCAACTTCTTGATCCAAATAATGTTGTCTTGGATCAAGTTGATGTGAGCCGTAACTCTCGTGAAAACTCAGAACAGGCTTTCAGATTGGATTTCAACTATGATTTCTCAGAGACTAATGACTATCTTACATCGGTAGACTTTGGATATCGTTATAATGAGACTGAGAGCACATTTGATCGTCGCTCTGATCGCGTTGGTGGTTTTAGTCGATTGTCACAGAGTCCGAACGGATCAACCTTTGCAGACCTTTTGGTTCGCGGACCTTCGAATTTTGGCGACGCAGATGGCCGAGAATTAGCGCTTCGTAACTTTATCATTGTCGACCCGGATCGCGCGTTCTCAGACCCAAATGGTGTTTTGGCAACGTTGGAAGCAGCGGTACTCGCGCATGACCCAAGCTATAATCCAATTGACCTTAGTCGTCAGGCCTCGTCCTCGTTTAACATTGTAGAAGAATCCAGCGCTTTCTATGCACAGGGTAATTTTGAAGCGGGTATTTTCCGTGGTAATGTTGGGCTGCGTTATGTTGAAACTGACATTGAATCGAATGGTAATTCAGTTCTAAATGGTGTTGTCACACCAAATACGACGACCTCAAGCTATGATTTCGTCTTACCCCGTTTCAATGTTGTGGCTGATGTTACAGAAGATATCGTTATCCGCGGCGGGTGGGGTCAAGATATCAGACGTCCTGATTTCGATGATTTGAACACGTCTACCACGTTTAATCAGAATGAGAACCAGTCTGTTGATATTGGTAACCCAAATCTTAGACCGGAACTGGTTGACTCATTTGACATTGGTGCAGAGTGGTATTTTGCACCATCTTCGGTCTTGAGTATCGGGTATTTCAAAAAAGATCGTGAAGACATTATTGCAGACCAAACGAGCTTCGCGTCCACCATCAACAACACGCGTGAAACGGATCCAAATTGTCCGGGTGGCGGCGTGTTTAACCCGATTGCAGAAACCAATAGTTTTGGTCCCGCGGATACAACAGGTATTTGTGTCGACGCGGATACAAAACTGAATGATGCTGAAACAACAACGCAACAAGGTATTGAAATGGGTATTCAGTATGACCTTTCCGGTTGGGAAGATCGTATGGGCGGTTTTGGTTGGGCTTCAGGATTTGGTGTTCAAGCGAACTACACAATCCAGGAGTTTAGCGGTGGAGGGTTAGATTACACCTCTGCAACACGCGGAACGGATATTTTCAATGCTCTCAATGGCATTTATAATTCCAATGATTTTGTCAGAGTTACACTTAATCAAGGTCTGCTCAATTTTTCAGAAGATGCCTACAATATAACAGGTTATTATGAAAAATATGGCATCTCAGCTCGCTTGCGCTACACATGGCGTGATGCATACCGGACAACTGATACTGCTGCGGGTGCTAGCTTGAACTCTACATTAGGTTTCCCTGTTGTAACATCTGCTCGCGGACAGCTTAACGGCAGCATCAATTACGATGTAACTGAAAACTTCAATATTGGTCTTGAAGCCGTGAATATTGGCGAAGAGAAAATTCTACAATATTGTGTCAATGATGGCGCGCTGCTCTGTGCTGAAGGCATTACAGATCGCCGCGTAATTGTCGGTGGTAGCTACCGCTTCTAAAATCTAAAATTAAACTCTAAATGAAAAACGCCTCACTTTCTGTGGGGCGTTTTTTTTGCTCCTTTACCCTGATCGCGCCAGAATACTTTGTAAATTGGTATGGACAAAGTGTGAAAAATATCCATATTGGTATACACTGTTTGGGGAAGAATTTGCTTGGGGGAAGACATGGCAGATCAGCGTTTGTACCATAAGGTCGCAAATCAATTACTTGAGTTAATTGACTCGGGTGTGTTTCCGCCTGGATCGCGGTTGCCGGGTGAACGCGATTTGGCGCAGCAATTCGGTGTGAGCCGCGTCTCAATCCGTGAGGCAGAGATTTCCCTGCAGGCGCAAGGACGTATTGATATTCGCGTCGGCTCCGGGGCTTATGTTTTAGATGGGGCAGGGCCGCTGGATCGCGGTTTGCCCAAAGTCGGACCTTTTGAGCTTACGGAAGCAAGAGCTTTGTTTGAGGCTGAGGCTGCCGCGCTTGCCGCGCCTATAATAACTGATGAAACTCTTGAAGAGTTAGAGGGTTATGTGTTGGCCATGACTGAGCCCGCAAAATCAGGCGGGCCTGACCTTGAGGAGGTTGACCGGCTTTTTCATTTGACGATTGCCAAGGCGACGAACAACGCGGCGATTATTTATACGATAGACAGTATGTGGAAAATGAGAGCCGAAGCCGTCGAGGTTCAAAGAGTTTATCACTCTGTTTGTCAGAAAGACACGGATTATCGCGAGAAAGAGCATCGCGCTATTTTGGACGCGTTAAAGGCAAGAGATTCATCTGCGGCAAGATCTGCTATGCGGGCGCATTTTACTCGAATGATCGAAGCCTTATTGGTGGCGTCCGAAGAGGAGGCGTACCGTGAAGTGAAGCGAAAGGCGTCTGAAAGTCGTTCGAGATTTCTCATCAGCGCGCAAATGTCATAACTCTAATTTGACTTACCAATGATGTACAATTGGTATGATATATTGGTTGACAACATTCGTTGAATTGCTGATATTTTCTTTTAATCAAACCTTAAGTGTTTGAAATAGGGGAATTGAATTGGCTCACGAAAAACGACTACACAAGCTTGTAAATCGCTCATATATTTCAAGTGTTTTTAAAGGCGCGGCTCTTGGCGGAATCATTGTTTTGGCAGGGTGCCAAAGTGATAGTCAAGGCGAGGCGGAAAGCGACGCAGGCCAATATCTCGTCAAAACTCAAGATGAATATAAAGAAGCCATGGACAAGGCTGGGCCGGGTGATGTGATCACTCTGGCCGATGGCACATGGTCGGACTTTGAAATTCTGTTTAAGGGGCAGGGCGAGGCAGATAACCCGATCACGCTAACCGCGCAGACAAAAGGCGGCGTTATTCTATCGGGTCAGTCTAATTTGCGGTTGTCGGGTGAGTATCTCGTTGTTTCCGGTCTCGTGTTTAAAGACGGCTATACGCCAACAAAGGAAGTCATCGCGTTTCGCGAAAATAAGGCAAATTTGGCTTATAACTCCCGCGTCACTGAGGTTGTGATTGATAATTACAATCAACCCGAACGCTATGAAGTTGATTTCTGGGTTATGATGTACGGCAAAAACAATCGCTTCGATCACAACCACATTGAAGGTAAGCGCAATAAGGGCGTGACCATGGCTGTTCGTATGGACACGGTCACGAGCCAAGAAAACTATCACCGCATTGACCACAATTATTTCGGCCCGCGCCCGATCTTGGGCTCAAATGGCGGCGAGACATTACGGATCGGCACGAGCCATCACTCGCGCTCTGACTCATTTACGACTGTTGAGAATAATTATTTTGACCGCGCGGACGGCGAACTGGAAATTATCTCCAACAAGTCCGGTAAAAACAAATTTATCAATAACACATTTTACGAGTCGCGCGGGACGTTAACAATGCGTCACGGCAATAATAACCTTGTCGAAGGCAATGTGTTTTTCGGCAACGGCGCCGAGCATACGGGCGGCATTCGCGTGATTAATGCGGGGCAAACGATCCGCAATAATTACATGGAAGGCCTAAAAGGAACGCGCTTTGGCGGCGCGCTTGTTGTCATGAATGGCGTGCCGAATGGCCCGATTAATCGTTACGACCCGGTCATCAATGCGTTGATCGTCAATAATACGCTGATTGATAGCGATAATGTACAGCTTGGCGCGGGAAGCGATGAAGAGCGCAGCGGCCCGCCTAAAAATAGTCGTTTCGAAGATAATCTGATTGTCAATGCAGATGGCCGTGATGTGTTTACGGTATATGATGATATGTCGGGAATTAATTTCAGAGGTAATGTTCTGGGTTCTATGGACCCGCCAAAATTTGCGAGTGGTTTTACCCGTAAAGCGGTGACGCTTGCACGCGGCGATAATGGATTAATGTATCCGCAATTTGGAATGGACGTCGGGACGTCACGTGATCTGAAGGTCACAACCAAAGATATGACGGGTGTGTCGTGGTTTCCTAAAGCAGGCCTTGGCGTAGAATTCGGATCTGGTGAAACTCTCAACGTTAAGCCGGGTGAAAAAGTTCTTGTTGATGCCGTTAAAAACGCGGGCCCTGGCGATGTTATTAGACTTGCTGCCGGGGACTACAATGTCACGCGCACGCTAAAGCTGGACAAGCCGCTCTCATTTGAGGGCTCCGGCGAGGTGAATATTACTTTTGAGCGTAGCGCTTTGTTTGAAATCCAAGATGGCGGGAGCCTTCGGATCGACGGGTTAAATATAAATGGGGCAGAAGCCCCAGATAATGCGGGTAATTCTGTCATTCGCACAAGCCCATATTCTATGCTGCGAAATTACCGTGTGGAAATCGCAAATTCCAATTTTACCGATAATGACATCAATCACTCTTTCAATATTCTGAGTGCCAGCAAGGGAACTTTTGCGGATGATATTGTTATTGAGAATTCGAATTTTAGCGATGTTACCGGAGCGGTTTTAAAGCTCGCGAGTGAGAGCGATGATTACGGAATTTATAATTCTGAATATGTCACGATTACAGACTCGACGTTCAAAGATATTGGCGGCGCCGTTGTTGATTATTATCGCGGCGGAACCGATGAGAGTACTTTTGGCCCGCACTTTCTTATGACAGGATCAACGCTTGAAAATGTCGGAAAGAATAAGCGAAATAAATCCAAGGCGTCGCTTTATCTTCACGGTGTTCAAGTCACAAATGTTAACGGAAATACCTTTACGGATAGCCGTCCATTTTTGATCAATCACACTGTGGGTGAGCCCAAGACAGAAATTTCGGGTAATACATTTTCGCGCACCGGCGCGCCATTGGTTTACGAGCTAAATAGCGGCTTGCTACCAACGGCGAAGATTTCAGATAACACAGGGTTGAAATAAGAATGCGTATTCTTACGACATTGCTTGCCGCTACGGCAATAATTTGCGTCGCTTCATGCGGCGATAAAGTGAGTGCTCCTGCGATGCAAAGCTCTACCTATTCCGGTCCAACATTTGAAAGCACGTTGGCTTCTGCCAAGGCGCGGCTTCAAGCGCAGATGGATGCGCCCGCCGTAATACCGGTTCCCAAAGATCCGGGCGGCGGATATACGCATGAGAAACACAAAGCCAATTCCACGCTCATTTATGAAGCCGGGCAGCTCTATAAGCTAACCGGTGAAAAACAATACGCCGATTTTGCAGGCAAGCTTTTGCTGGCTTACGCAGACGTTTACCCGCAATGGCCATTGCACCCTGCGAAAAAGGAACAATCGCCCGGCCGTATGTTCTGGCAGAATTTAAATGAGAGCATGTTCCTGCTCAATGTTTCGCAAAGCTACGCAGCGATTAAAGACACATTGACCCAAGAGCAGCGCGATAAAATTGAAACAGATTTGCTCCGAGATATGGCTGATTTCCTGTCAGACGGTTCGCCGGAGACATTCAACAAGGTGCATAATCACGGCACTTGGGCGACGGCGGCTGTTGGTCTAACAGGCTATGCTATTGGCGATGATGAGTATGTTCAGCAAGCACTCTTGGGGCTAGATAAGTCAGGGGACGCAGGTTTCTTGAAGCAAATGGACAAGCTTTTCTCGCCTGATGGATATTATAATGAAGGGCCGTATTATCAGCGTTTTGCGATGATGCCCTTTGTGATTTTTGCCCAAGAGGTTGAGCGCAACAATCCTGAGCTAGAGATTTTTGAAAAGCGCGATGCCATTTTGATGAAGGCAATTGACGCCACTATTCAGCAAAATTATGGCGGGCTGTTTTTTCCAATTAATGATGCGATTAAAGATAAAGGCATCGCGACTCGCGAACTCGTTCACGGCGTTGCGATTGCCTATGAGCTCACAGGCGACAAAGGCCTGTTATCAGTGGCTCAAGAACAGGGGCGTTTCATGCTCACGCCGGAGAGCCGAAAGGTTTCTGAGGATATTTCTGCAGGTAAATCTGAACCCTTTGACTATAAAACAATACGGTTTGGGGACGGCGAAGATGGAACCGAGGGCGCATTAGATGTTCTTCGCGCGTCCAAAGACCCTCAGGATTTGGTGGTTGTTGCTAAAAATACTTCGCAAGGCTTAGGCCATGGCCATTTCGATAAGATGGGGCTTTTGATTTACGATCAAGGCAAAGAGATTCTTCGCGATTACGGCGCAGCGCGTTTCCTGAATGTCGAAGCTAAATATGGCGGCCATTATTTGTTCGAAAACAATGCCTATGCCAAGCAAACCGTGGCGCATAATGCATTGGTCGTTGACGAGACCAGCCATTTTAATGGTGACGTGAATGTCGGAAATCAAAATGCACCTATTTTAGGGACGTTTTGGGATGATGGCGATTTAAAAATTACAACGGCTTCCATAGAAACCGCTTATGACGATGTGGCTTTTGACCGAACTGTCGCGATCATAAAAGATCAGGCGTTTGAAAATCCAATCATTGTTGATCTCGTTGAAGCGCATTCAGAAACGCCGCACCAATATGATTTGCCCTTCCACTATAATGGGCAAATCATTGAAACGAATTTCAAACTCGCGGCCTATAAGAACATGCGCGCACCACTTGGTAACAAGAACGGCTATGAGTATCTTTGGAAGGTCGCAGATAGCAAAGCTGTTGATGGTCTGTCGCAAGTTACATTCTTGCTGGATACACGCTTCTATACAATCACATCATCTGTACCGCAAAATACGGATGTGATTTTCACCGAAGTCGGCGCAAATGATCCGAATTTTAATCTGCGCCGCGAACCCGCCTTTATTTTGCGGAGCCGCAAATCGGATGGCGTTTCTTATGCCTCTGTGTTCGAACCGCATGGCGAGTATAATCCTACCGTGGAGTTCACGCTGGAGAGTCACAGCCGTGTTAAATCCGTAAAGCATTATGAAAATGGCGGGGATGAGCTTATTGTGATTGAAACGAAATCTGGAGAAGTCGTGGCGCTGGGTGTTTCGGGGGATGCTGATGAAGCTAAACCGCATTCTGTGAGTGCTAATGGTAAAGACATGACTTGGACAGGGCCGTACCATCTCTTTCATTCCGTAGCCCACACAGCGGGGGCAAAGTAGTGAAACATTTTATGCTTATATTTAGAATGGAGCGGACGGTGACTGGGGTTTGTCACAGCGACCAAGCTAAATCTTAAATTATAAAAATGGAACTCTTTAAGGTTTGCGCCAGACAATCTTAAAGCCTATTCGGGTTTCAAACTAACATATATTAAAATAAAAAATACATTCGCAGGGGAAAGATATGGCAATTGAAATAAATGAAACACCCAAGCCTAAGGCCAGGGGTAAACTGAGGTGGGCCGTTGTTGGTCTTGTCGCATTAGCGACGATTATCAATTACATTGATCGTCAAACGCTCAGTGTTTTGTGGCCAACGGAAATAGCGCCAGAACTTTTCCCTGACATGGATGCGACAGGGCACAAAGAAATTTACGCAACAATTTCAATCGTATTTGTCTTTGCCTATGCATTTGGCCAAGCGATTTTTGGCAAAATTTTTGACTGGATTGGTACGCGCTTAGGATTCGTTTTATCTATTGGGGCATGGTCCTTAGCAACGATTGCGCATGCTTTCGCGAACAGCGTAATGTCTTTTAGTATATTCCGAGCTATTCTTGGCGTTTCTGAGGCTGGTAACTGGCCTGGCGCCGCCAAAGCCAATGCGGAATGGTTCCCAATTAATGAACGCGCTTTTGCACAAGGCATTTTCAACTCTGGGGCTGCGATCGGCGGAATTATATCTATCCCGCTAATTGGGTACCTCGCTCTCTTTTTCAGCTGGCAATTTATTTTCGTCGCTGTAGGCGTTTTAGGTCTGATTTGGCTTATTCCATGGCTCGTAATTGTGAAGGCTCCGCCGAAGTACCACTCTTGGATTACAGATGAAGAACGTGATTATATTCTTAGCGGTCAGCCGAATGAAGATTTGAATAATGACGGTAATATTGACGGTGGATACAATCCTAATACCGCAGAGCTTTTATCGCGGAAGCAAAGCTGGGGCGTTATTATTGCCTCTGCAGCGATTGATCCGATCTGGTGGTTGTTTATTGTTTGGATTCCAACCTATTTGTTCGAAGTGCACGGATTTAACATGAAGGACCTCGTTGTTAGTGGTTGGGTGCCTTACGTTGGTGCGATGTTCGGCGCTTGGTTCGGAGGGCTTCTGGCTCAGAATAGAATTGAGTCAGGGTGGACCGTAGATAAAACACGTAAATTTACGATCACGCTAGGGTGTCTAATTATGCTGCCATGTTTATTGGCGCTAAGTGTAGCAGCTACACCTGTTCTAGCTTTAACGCTGATGTTCTTGATCCTGTTTGGTTTCCAAACTGCCATTGGTAACGTGCAAACTTTGCCGAGTGATTTTTACGGCGGTAAAACTGTCGGAACATTGGCGGGATTTGCCGGTATGGCAGCTAAGCTTGCCGGTGCGGGTATCATCGCTTTGGTGCCGATCATGACTGATGGTGGGAATTACTTCTCTATCTTCATTTTAGGCGCTGTAATGGCTCTGACCGCAATTGCTGCGGTTTGGTTTTTGTGTGGACACATCGCTCCGCTTAAACCCAGGTCTGCTGACGCGTCGACGTTCGAGTAAGAACCGAAAAACATATAAAAATGATTGGGCAAGCATAGGATTTTGCTCGCCCAATCTTATGCCAAATTTGCAAAATTGGTATAGCTATATACGCTAAATTGGTATAGCAACTGAAACAAATTTTAACACCAATCTCTCTAGGAGTATTAAATGTCAAAACCAGTCATCGGATTCATCGGCCTCGGCTTGATGGGCGGCAATATGGTCGAAAACCTTCAGAAGCGCGGCTTCGAAGTTATCGTTATGGACCTCAATCAGGACGCCGTTGATGCAGTTCTGGCGCGCGGAAATGCAAGCCAGGCCAAGACGCCCAAAGAGCTTGCTGAGAAAAGTGACATCGTTCAGTTTTGTCTTACGACATCTGCTGTTGTTGAGAAAATTGTCTATGGTGACGAAGGCGTTCTGGCCGGTATCAAAGCAGGCTCCGTCCTGATTGATTTCGGAACATCTATCCCAGCTTCGACACAAAAAATCGGTGCAGCTTTGGCAGAGAAAGGCGCGGGCATGATTGACGCGCCGCTTGGCCGCACGCCTGCCCATGCTAAAGATGGTCTTTTGAACATCATGGCGGCTGGCGATAAAGCGACATTTGATAAATACGAATCCATGCTCAAAGAGCAGGGCGAGAATGTATTCTATCTCGGTAAGCTTGGCGCAGGTCACACAACGAAACTCATCAATAACTTTATGGGCATGACTTCTGTTGTGGCCATGTCGCAGGCGTTTGCCGCAGCAGAGCTTGCCGGCGTTGATCGTCAACAGCTTTACGACATCATGTCATCTGGCCCGTCTAACTCACCCTTCATGAAGTTCTGTAAGAACTACGCGGTCGACGGAAACAGCGATCTTGGTTTCTCTATTAATAATGCGAACAAAGATTTGGGCTATTTCGTTCAAATGGTTTCCGATCTTGGATCAGAGTCTTTGGTTGCCAAAGCGACATCGACGAGCCTTCAGGCCGCCGTTGATGAAGGCATGGGTAACGGCAACGTTCCGGAAATCTATGACTATTTCGTCAAGCTTAAAAAATAATACTCCATCGGGGGAGGGATATGTCGCCACATGCTTTGCATGACTGGCGATATATTTTTACCCTCTAGAAATTAGAGATTGAAAATGACTGACTTTTTATCCTTTGGTGAAATCATGCTCCGCCTTCGCACAAATGGCTATGAGCGCTTTTTCCAAAGCCCAAGCTTTGAAGCCACATTTGGCGGCGGCGAAGCCAATGTGGCCGTGTCGCTGACCAATTACGGTCTGGATGCCGGATTTATTTCTGCCCTTCCAGATAATGATATTGGCCAGAGCGCGATTAATTCCCTGCGGGCGCTCGGCGTTGATACATCCAACGTGAAACGTCAAGGTGACCGCGTTGGCATCTATTATCTTGAAACAGGCGCAAATCAACGTCCGTCCAAAGTAATTTATGACCGCGCCGCCTCATCTATCTGCCAAGCCAAAGTCGGTGACTTCGATTGGCCGAAAATTTTTAAAGGCGCAAAGTGGCTTCACATTACGGGTATTACCCCGGCCTTGTCACAAGACAGCGCGGACCTCTCAATGGAATGCGTCAAAGAAGCTCAGAAGGCTGGCGTCACCACGTCATGTGATTTCAACTTCCGCGGCAAGTTGTGGAAATATGGAAAAACGGCCCCGGAAGTGATGCAGGACCTTGTCAAATATATTGACGTGGGCATCGCCAATGAAGAAGATTGCCAGAAGTCTCTCGGCATATCCGTGGACGTAGACGTTGAAAGCGGCTCCGGTCATTTGGATCTGTCCAAATATGAAGAACTGTCCCAGAAAGTTCTCGATATTTACCCGGGCATGTCCACAATTGCCATTACGCTCCGCGCGGCTGTAAATGCCAATATTAATGGTTGGTCAGCCTGTATGCGCGACCGTAAGAACGGCTTCTTATCATCTAAGAAATATGAGCTTACCGATATCGTTGACCGTGTTGGCGGCGGTGACAGTTTTGCCTCGGCCTTCATCGCAGGCATGAATTTGTACGAAGATCGTCAGCAAAGCCTCGAATTTGCTGTCGCGGGCTCCGCGCTAAAGCATTCAATTTTGGGCGACTTTAACCGCGTTAACCGCAAAGAAGTCGAAGCGCTTATGGGCGGTGACGGTTCAGGACGCGTGCAGAGATAGTCTTCTACTCAATCATAAAATTAGAAACGCGGTTTGTAGGGTATACAGGCCGCGTTTTTATTTGCGGCGGTCAAATCTTGGCGCCTGTGTTGGCGGCTATAGACATTTCCTATTAATATCTAGATGATTTAACTTAAGCTCTGTGATGTAATGAGATCTTTGAATATGACCCTATCTTTTAAAAGCCAATTGCCAAATTTGGATGGTATTTACGCCGCGCTATTTGCGGCCTCAGAAGTTATTTATTCAGAGCTTCAAAAGGGCTCGGGCTTAAAGTTTGCGACATCCAGCAATGAGTCTGGTGATGATCAAATTGAACTTGACGTTATTGCCGACGAGGCCTTTTTTGCCGAATTGAAAAAAGACAGCCATGTGCGCTATGTCGTCTCCGAGGAGCGCCCCGGATTGAGTAAACTTTCAGACGGTCCGTATAGCGTTGCGCTTGATCCGCTAGATGGGTCCAAGTCTGCCTTGGTGGGTATTCCTTCCGGAGCGATCTTTGGTGTGTGGAAAGACGCGGAGGTCGCCAAAGATTTTCACGGCGGCAACATCATTTGCGGCGGTTTTTTTGTCTTCGGTATGAATCTTGAGGCTTATTTTGCGGATGGAGATAAAGTCTATAAGGGCTTGTTTGATCAGGCCGCCTCGGCTTGGACGGTGATGCCGATTGAAGGGCCGCTTCCCTCGGCTAATGTGTTGTCGCTTAATGCATGCAACCAATCCATGTGGCCGGCATGGATGCAGGATCATTATGCGAGTTTGTTCAAAGACGCGCAGGGCAACCCCAAGCCCCACAATATGCGGTGGTATGCGTCCATGGTTTCGGACATTAAGCGCTTGGTTCTTCAAGGCGGTATGTTCGCTTATCCCGGCGCAAATCGTAAAGGCTACGAGCAGGGGCATTTACGCCTTGTCTATGAAGCCATTCCGATGTCATTTTTAATTCACGCTATGGGCGGCAGCTCGACCGATGGGGACCAATCTTTACTCGCTGCGCCGGTCACGACGTTGCACCAAAAAACGCCGGTATTTATCGGGCAAAAAGATCAGATCGCCGCAGTCGAAGCTGCAAAGCTTAATCATGCCTAAGGCGGCTTAAAACAGTTGACGGTCAAATTATGGCTATGAAACAAACCGAAAAATTCACGACCTCCGTCGCGCCCATGATGGATTGGACGGATCGGCATTGTCGGTACTTCCACCGCCAATTATCGCGTCATGTTTTGCTTTACACTGAGATGGTTGTGGCCGATGCGGTCATTCATGGCGACCGTGATTATCTGATTGGTTTTGACGCCGCCGAGCACCCCGTTGCGCTGCAAATCGGCGGGAGCGACCCTGATAAGCTGGCTAAGGCGAGTAAGATCGGTGCGGGTTACGGCTATGATGAAATCAACATCAATATTGGCTGTCCGTCTGACCGGGTTCAATCGGGGCGCTTTGGCGCGTGCCTTATGGCTGAGCCTGAATTGGTCGCGCAGTGTTTTACGGCAATGTCGGATGCGGTGGATGTTCCCGTTACCGTAAAATGCCGGCTGGGGATTGATGATCAAAATATAGATGAGACTTTGCCGCGTTTTATTGAAACCGTTGCGGCATCAGGATGCACGCATTTCATTATTCACGCCCGCAAGGCGTGGCTGCAAGGTTTGTCGCCCAAAGATAACCGCAGCGTTCCGCCGCTTGATTATGATAAAGTACGAGAGATGAAGGCGGCCTATCCCGACCTTGAAATTGTTCTCAATGGCGGGCTGGAAACCATTGAGCAGTCGCTTGCGGAAACGCAGCCGCTCGATGGGTTCATGATAGGCCGCGCGGCCTATCATACGCCGTGGGAGCTGACCCAAATTGATAGCGCCGTGTATGGCGCAGATAGCTTCCCGCATAGCCGCGAAGATATTGCGGTCATGATGATTGAGTATGCCGCAAGCCGTGAAGGCGATGACCGCAGCGTCAAAGCGCTGACGCGGCATATTATGGGATTGTTTGCAGGGCAGGCTGGCGCGCGTTTGTGGCGGCGGACTTTATCGGAGTCTAATGCTGCGCGGATGAAACCGTCTGAATGTATTGAGGCCGCGCTAACCGCGATGATGAATGCGCGAGCCGCCGCTTAGTGGAAACTGAGCTCATCTACTTGGCGCTTGCTCTTATCGGCGTCGGTGCTTTGTCGGGATTAAGCGCAGGGTTGTTTGGAATTGGCGGCGGGGCGGTCATGGTTCCGGCGCTCTATTTTGCGTTCGGCGCGATGGACGTTCCTGAAGGCGTGTTGATGCACTGCGCGGTGGCCACATCGGGCGCGATTATTATCGTCAATTCCATTCGCAGCACTGCAGCGCATCATAAACGTAAATCGGTCGCGTGGGATTTGCTCTGGCCTGCCAAAATCTGGCAAAGCTACGCGCTGTGGATTGGGCTGGGCAGTTTTACCGCAGCGCTATGGCTTGCGCCGAAATTCTCGGGCCAAGCGCTAACGATATTATTTGCGGTCATCGCAAGCCTGGTTGCGCTTCAATTTATTTTTGGGCGTCCTAACTTTGTCTTCCGAGACAGCGTCCCGACGGGCGCCGCGCCGCCAATTGTCGGCGGCACAGTCGGGGCTTTATCGGCCTTGATGGGGATTGGCGGCGGATCGCTGACTGTTCCGCTCATGAGCCTTTGCGGCATGCCCATTCACCGCGCGATCGGCACAGCGTCCGGCTTTGGTTTTGCGATTGCTGTTCCTGCAACACTCGGATTTATAATCTCAGGCTGGAGCGCCGCAGGCCGCCCGTTCGGCTCGCTCGGTTATGTCAATATACTCGGCTTCGCACTGGTTGCGAGCATCGCGATTATGACGATACCGCTCGGCGCAAAACTCGCCCATAGTCTACCGCAAGCCAAGTTGAAACGCATTTTCGGGATATGCCTTTTGCTGGTGGCCGCAAATATGGCGCGCAAAGCTATGATGGGTTAACCCCGTATCCGCTTCACAGTCTCTGGAAGTCCTTCGCAAAATACATCCGCCATTTTTTGTAACAAGGCTTGCCTCGGGAAGCTTTTGCGATATGTGAGGTAGATGCGGCGATAGGCGGATTTGTCATTGAGTTTTTGCGTGTCGACGCCGCTTCCGGAAATGCGGCGCGGGTTCAGGGCCATGGCAGGGACGAGGGTGACGCCTTGGCGCGCGGCAACCATATTGATGAGGGTCTCGAGGCTGGTGGCGCGTACCGTGTAGGTTTCATTTGAGCTATCAAGGCGGCAAACATCCATGGCTTGGTCGCGGAAACAATGACCTTCGGCCAGGAGCAGCAGTTCATCTGTCGGCAGGTCTTTGGTGCGAACGCGCTTGAAACTTTGCAGATCATGGTGCTCAGGAAATATCACCCAGAAAGGTTCATCATAAAGTTCGATGACGTCAAGCTTGGAACTCTCGGGCGGGGTGGCCAGAATGGCGGCATCAAGATCGCCGCTGAGCAAAGAGTCATTGAGGCGGTCTGTAATGTCTTCGCGAAATTGGAGCTTCAGACTGGGCAGCGCGGCGCGGCTTTGCGTGACAAAATTAGGAAACAAATAGGGCGCGATTGTTGGAATTGTCCCAAGGCGAAATTCACCCGATAACGGGTCACGCGCGGTTTCCGCAGCGGAATAAATATTACCGATCACCGAGAGCGCGTCGTCGGCAAGGGCAATGATGTCTCGCCCTGCATCGGTAACGCGAACCGAACGATTGTCGCGCTCAAAGAGTGTGACGCCAAGCTCGGTCTCTAATTTTTTAATCTGGCTGGACAGGGCAGGTTGGCTGACATTGCAAGCCAGCGCGGCTTCGCCAAAATGCAAATGTTTCGATACAGATTTGATATATTCAAGGTCTCTTATATTCATAAGTAATGCTTATCATTATTATTAAAACAATCAATTATACAAATCGATAGATTGTCTTTAATTTTTAATCAGAATCAGAGTTTAACTTTGAACACTTAACCTCAGTGGAGAAATTTATGACTAAAGTTTGGGACGTGAATGAAGAGAATGAAGGCCGATGCCCCGTCATGCACGGCGCGGTCAAACATCGCGCAACGGGAACGCAGGCTAACCAACATTGGTGGCCCAAACAACTTAATGTCAAAATGCTTCATCAAAACGCCCCGGCGGGTGATCCGATGGGCGAAGATTTTAATTACGCCGAAGCGTTTAAAAAAATAAATCTGAAGAAACTCGCCAAAGATGTCGACGCGATTATGACGGACAGTCAAGACTGGTGGCCGGCTGACTTTGGTCACTATGGCGGCTTTTTCATCCGCATGGCGTGGCACAGCGCAGGCACATATCGCGTTCAAGACGGACGCGGCGGCGCGGGCTCTGGCTCACAGCGCTTCGCCCCGCTCAATAGCTGGCCGGATAATGGCAATCTCGATAAGGCTCGCCGTCTGTTATGGCCGATTAAAAAGAAATATGGCCGCGCGCTGTCATGGGCTGACCTTATGATTTTTGCAGGCAACCGCGCCCTTGAAACGATGGGCTTTAAGACCTTTGGTTTCGCTGGTGGCCGCGAGGACATTTGGGAGCCGGAAGAAGATATTTATTGGGGGCCGGAGACAGAATGGCTCGCGACAAATGATGAGCGTTACAAAGGCAAACGCAAGTTGGACAATCCGCTGGCCGCCGTTCAAATGGGCCTGATTTATGTTAATCCCGAAGGACCAAATGGTAATCCTGATCCGCTAAAATCGGCTTATGACATTCGCGACACATTTGCGCGTATGGCGATGAATGACGAAGAGACTGTGGCGCTGGCTGCGGGTGGTCATACATTTGGTAAAGCGCATGGGGCGTCTAACCCTGATGATTATGTCGGGGCTGAGCCCGAAGGCGCAACAATGGCCGAGCAAGGTCTGGGCTGGAAGCAAAGCTTTGGTAAAGGCCGGGCGCGCGACATGACGACCTCGGGCATTGAAGGCGCTTGGACGGATAATCCAACCCAGTGGGATAATGGCTATTTCGACGCGCTGTTGAATCACGAGTGGGAGCTGACGAAATCTCCTGCCGGCGCGACCCAATGGAAAGTTAAAGGCGAGGGGCCAATGGCGCCGGATGCCAGCGACCCCAATAAGCGCGTTCCGATCATGATGACGACTGCCGATATGGCGCTGAAAATGGATCCGAAATACGCGAAGATTTCGAAGCGTTTTCACAAAAACCCTGATGAGTTTGCTGATGCTTTCGCGCGCGCATGGTATAAATTGACCCATCGCGATATGGGTCCGATTGATCGCTATCTTGGCGATATGGTGCCGAGCGAAGAGCTCATCTGGCAAGACCCTGTTCCCAAAGCGACAGGGCGTAATCTGTCGCGCAAGAGCATTGCTGAACTTAAAGGCACAATTCTGGCGTCGGGCTTATCCGTGTCAGAGCTCGTCTCAACAGCGTGGGCATCTGCCTCGACATTCCGCGGCTCTGATAAACGCGGCGGCGCAAATGGCGCGCGCATCGCGCTTGCTCCGCAAAAAGATTGGGACGTGAATGAGCCGAAAAAGCTGGCGAAGGTTCTGCGTAAACTCAAAGCCATCAAAAAGGATTTTGACGGCAATGTCTCACTCGCGGATTTGATCGTTCTCGGCGGCTGCGCCGCGGTTGAAAAAGCGGCGGCGGATGGAGGCGTTAAAGTCAAAGTCCCGTTCACTCCGGGCCGTACAGATGCCACGCAAAAAATGACAGAGATCGAGTCCTTTGATTGGCTTGAGCCAAAGCATGACGGTTTCCGCAATTATGAAGGAAAAGCCGAAAAAGGGGATCGCCGCAAACCCGAAGATCACCTTGTTGATCGCGCGCAGCTGCTTACGCTGACCGCGCCTGAAATGACGGTTTTGGTAGGCGGCCTGCGGGTTCTGGGCGCAAATCACGGCGGTTCAGAGCATGGCGTCTTTACCGATCGCGTTGGCGTGCTGAGTAATGATTTTTTCACGAACTTGCTTGACATGAATACGGTCTGGTCCGGCAATAAGGCTGAGACAGCCTTTAAAGGCAAAGATCGCAGCAGCAAAAAAGCGAAATGGACAGGCACGCGAAATGATCTGGTTTTCGGATCAAATTCAATCCTGCGCGCGGTAGCCGAAGTTTATGCTTGTGATGATGCCGGCAAGAAGTTCGTCACCGATTTTGTGGCCGCATGGGACAAAGTCATGATGGCCGACCGCTTTGATTTGAAATAGTCAGAGTCTAAATTTTAAAACATTGAGCCCCGGCCTAGGTCGGGGCTTTTTTATCGCCGCAAAATCATCATAGTCGGCGTGGCTTCGACTTTCTGCAAGCGTCCAAGATAACTCATGCCGAGTAGCGATACGGATAGGCCTTCGGGCACGACGAGGGCTTCGACATCGCGCACGGTGACCGCGCCGATTGTTACGGATTTTAACTGAACTCGCCCCGCGAAAATTTGACCGTTGGCCGTATTAACGGGAATATCAAATGTCATATTGCGCGGATTGTGACCTGCGCGGCGCGCATCTTCGGGCGTCAAAGCAACGACAGACGCACCTGTATCAATTAAGAATTTGATATTGGCTGAATTGGCGCGGCCATCGGTCCAGAACTGCCCGTCCGGGGATTTGCGGATTGAGACAACGGAGCTGCTTTCAACAATCGGCTGCGTTAGGGGCTGCGTCGATTGCGGCGCAGTTTGCTCAATGGTCACTTCATTTAGGCCATCCTCGCCGTTCATAAAGCTTTGAAAGCGCGCGTTTCCATTGAGGAAATAGGCCGCCCCGCCAATGCAGACGCACATGATAAAACTGTCGCGTAGTAAATTGCTCATCAGCGGCGTTTAGAGGAAAGTGGTTTAAGTCCGGTGAATCGTCAAAGATAATATACGATTTACACCGAAACCCCTTTACGAACAAAACGGGCGGGTTATCACCTGCGTATGAATGACATGACGGATCAAAACTCACCCTTCGAAGATATTACGGCGCTAATTAATAGCGTGCCGCAGCGCGATAATGATTGCGCGCAAAAGCTGTCTGAAGTTTTGGCGGCTGACCCGCTGCGCTGCTTGGGTGATTTGGCGGCCCCAGTGTCGTGGCTTGCGGGATGGCAGGGCACATTGCGCCCCGATGTGACGCGGCCACTTGTTGCCGTTTTTGTTGGCTCGCATGGCGTCGCGCAAACCGTGATTGGCACCGATCCAGCCAAGGGCGCGGCCGCGCGCGTGAAGCTGCTCTCCGAAGGGCCCGCCAGTGTACGCAGTCTGGCGACGACCGCCGAGGCGGCATTTAAGATTTTTGAACTCGGCACCGAAGTGCCCTGCGCGGACATGACCAAAGCGCCGTCACTGTCTGAGAAAGACTGCGCGGCCGCCGTAGCCTTTGGTATGGAAGTCGTGGCTGAGGGTGCAGACCTCATCGTATTGGGCAATGCCGGATACGGCGCGGCGACTGCCGCCGCCGCTATCGCGCGAAGCCTTTATGGCGGACAAACAGAATATTGGGCAGGCGGCAGCGCAGAAATTGCCCCGCGCAGGATTGCGGCTGTGTCTGACGCGGCGCGTTTACATAGCGACTCTATTAAAGGCCCGCTGGATGTTCTGGCCTGTATGGGCGGGCGCGATATCGCAGGCATGGTCGGCGCGCTGCTCGCGGCGCGGCATCAGCATATCCCTGTGCTGCTCGACGGCTTTGTGTCCTGCGCGGCGGCGGCTGTGCTGCACGCCATAAATCCTGACGCTATCGCGCATTGTTACGCGGCCCACGCCACGCGCGAGCCGGGGCATAAGGCACTACTCGACCGTATCGGAAAAACGCCTTTGCTTGATTTAGGCATTGGCGTGGGTGATGGATCGGGCGGGATATTGGCGATGGGCATGATCCGTTCGGCCTGCCGCGCCGCGACGCTCATGTCCGACGGGTAAGATTTTACGCATTTGATTAAAAATCGACACTGCAATTGCGCGGCGGGATGTTTAACGCAAATATAGCGTTACTGTTTCGTCTGGAGTTGGCATGTTTGTTTTTGATCACCCCTCATTTGATGACCATGAAGGCGTCCATGTTTTCACAGACCCTGCGGCGAAGTTAAAAGCCATAATCTCGGTTCACAGCACGACCCGCGGCCCGTCATCTGGCGGCTGCCGTTTGTGGTCATATGAGTCCGAAGACGCCGCCATTGATGATGTGCTGCGTCTGTCGCGCGCCATGAGCTATAAGAATGCGATGGCCAATTTAGAGCTGGGTGGCGGCAAAACAGTAATCCTCAAACCCGAAGGCGAATTTGATCGAGAGGCGTTATTTACCGCATTTGGCAAAGCCGTGCAAACGCTTGGCGGAAAATATATCGTTGCCGAAGATGTCGGCGTCTCGCCCGCTGATATGGAAATTATCAAAACGCAGACGCCCTATGTGGCGGGATTAAATAGCGGCGAAGCGGCCTCTGGCGACCCGTCCCCGATTACGGCCAAAGGCGTTTTTCTGGGACTGCGCGCCGCCGTTAAACACCGCCTTGGCAAAGACAGTGTCAGAGGTTTGTCAGTTGCCGTGCAAGGCATTGGTCATGTCGGTTATGCGCTGTGTCGCCATTTGCACGAGGCCGGCGCGAAATTGATTGTCACTGACATCAACCAAGGCACGCTGCGTAAGGCCAAAGCCGAATTCGGTGCGGTCGTGGTCGGGCTGGATGAGATATATAAGCAAGACGTCGATATTTTTGCGCCTTGCGCGCTAGGTCGGGCGATCAATCCCGATAGCCTCTTGCAGCTTAAGGCGAGCATCGTTGCGGGCGCGGCCAATAACCAGCTTAGCACGCCCGAAATGGGCGCGGCGCTGCACCGTAAAAATATCCTGTTCGCGCCGGACTATGTCATCAATGCGGGCGGCATCATCAATATCGCCTCTGAAGTGTCAGGGACATATGATCTGGATTGGGTGATGGCTAAGCTCGATGAGCTAGAGGTGACAACGCGCGAGGTCTTTGACATATCCGCGCGTGAAAACCGCCCTACGAATGAAGTGGCAGATGTTATGGCGCGGGAACGGCTAGGGCGCACGTAATATCTAAAAACGCTGTGAATTAGACCAATTTTGCGCAACAGGTCTTGCGAATTGGTACAGACCGCGATAGAGCGCGCTTCACACTGGAGAGCTCTATTATGTCTGATTTAATGTCCCTATTGGAATCCACCCCTGTTGTCCCA
>CALLBH010000170.1 GCA_938001945.1 uncultured Robiginitomaculum sp. | reverse complement strand
TCTGATGGCCCGATTGCTGTTCTTGCGCTGGACTATGCCTTGCCGCTTGGTTTTCACGGGGCGTGGGCGGGTTTTTGAGATTTCATATTGTAAAAGTATTTGAAAATAGATGAAATTAAAGGTTTACATGATGAAAAAGATTTGAAATAAAGTTTCAGGGGTCAAGAGTCTAATTTCACCCCTGAAACTAACTATTCATAACTAGGAGTAAAAAAATGAAACTCATAATTAATGCTAAAGACATTAGCAGACTACGGCCTGAAACGCGAGAGGATTTATTTTCGACGTTATTTAATGAGCACTTTGAGGTTGGCGTCGTCGTCGAGGGTGATCCGGAATATGATTGGGAAGAAGTGGAAGAGTTATCCGTTTCGCAGATTCGCAAATTTGCAAGTGGATGTTCTGATAAAACGCTGGCGGGACTACGCGTATTTGCAGAGCATGGCCCAGTGATTGATGCAAAACTTTTAAAGTCAGCAGAAATTACTAGCTACAGCAATTTCCAGGCGGGCCTAACAAAACGGGTCAGAACAATAACTGGCAACAAGAAGGCTTTTTTTCTGACTTGGGATGAATGGGATGAATATGATGGCGATGGTGTCGGCCATTATGCAGTTCCATTCAAGACACACAGTTCATTGCGTCAATATTTTGATATGGATTGAATTATCTTACAGACTATTGAGCGGCAGGTTTTAGGGCCTGCCGCTATTGTGTCATATTGATCCAAATCTGGGTTTCTCATCCAAGGGATGTGTAAGGTGAGAAATAAGACGTTTAGGCATTACATACCCCCAAATCAGCACGTCACATATGTGAAATAGGGCGTAATCCACTGTTGCGGCGTAGGGGCTAGGCTCTTATAAGTCCTGAGTCCCGAAGAGCGGGGCAGACTTTATGCAATAAAGAGCACATATTTTCATGAACATTCACGAATATCAGGGCAAAGCTGTCCTTAAAGAAATTGGCGCGCCTGTTAGCAAGGGCATTGCGATCTTTGACGCAAGCGAAGCCAAAGCTGCAGCCGAAGAGCTGGGCGGACCTTTATGGGTCGTAAAATCACAAATTCATGCGGGCGGACGCGGCAAAGGTAAATTTGTCGGCGCGCCAGCAGATGCCAAAGGCGGCGTGCGTCTGGCGTGGTCCATTGATGAAGTGGTCGAAAATGCCAAGGCCATGCTCGGCGAGTATCTTGTCACGGAGCAAACCTCTGATGCGGGCAAGCAGGTCAACCGTCTCTACATCGAAGACGGCTCAGATATTGACCGTGAACTATATCTGTCGATCATTATTAATCGCGATACATCCCGCGTCTCATTTATCGTCTCCACTGAAGGCGGAATGGATATCGAAGCCGTTGCCCATGACACGCCGGAAAAAGTCATCAATTTTGACATTGACCCGGCAACAGGCTTCATGCCGCATCACGGACGCACGCTCTCCAAAGCGCTTAAGCTTGAAGGCGCTCTGGCGAAACAAGCGGGCAAACTTGGTAAAGTTCTCTATGAAGGCTTCCTCGCTAAAGACATGGCGATGCTGGAAATTAACCCCCTTATCGTCACCGAAGATCAGCGCCTGCATTGTCTGGACGCAAAAATCAGCTTTGACGGAAATGCCCTTTATCGCCACCCTGATGTTGAAGCGCTTCGCGATGAAACAGAAGAAGACGAGAAAGAGCTGGAAGCCGCGAAATATGACCTGTCTTATGTCGCGCTCGACGGCAATATTGGCTGTATGGTCAATGGCGCGGGTCTTGCGATGTCCACAATGGATATTATCAAGCTTTACGGCGCAGAGCCGGCAAACTTCCTCGATGTCGGCGGCGGCGCAACAAAAGAGAACATCGTTGCAGCGTTTAAAATCTTGACGTCTGATTCCAAAGTCGAAGGCATTTTGATCAATATCTTTGGCGGCATCATGAAATGTGACGTCATCGCCCAAGGTACTGTCGACGCCGTCAAAGAAGTCGGTCTTCAAGTTCCGCTCGTCGTGCGCCTAGAAGGCACAAATGTCGAAGCCGGCAAGAAAATCATCAACGAATCCGGTCTGAACGTTATTGCGGCGGATGACCTCGACGACGCTGCGCAGAAAATTGTGAAAGCGGTTCAGGGGTAATCCAATGGCCAGCTTGGGTTACTCAGATTCATTTAAAGCTCTTGGGTATGAACTAGTAATGCCTCGCACTCATTGGTCGTCTGCTAACGAGAAGGGAGTTTGTCTTTCCTTGTGGTTAGGTGAAATGGACCAAAATAATTTGTGGAAGATGGACTCTAAAGTTGACTGCGGTCCAATCGAGAGTTGGAATGCCGTGGGAAAGAATTTACGCCGGAAACACCTAATTACGGCTTGGGATGTTTTTGAACGCTGGGTAGATGTAGTTGTGCGACAGGGTTCTTCCTGGGAAGAGGGTGTTCCATCCTTTCCTTGGGTTCCAGAAAACAGAAAAAATCATAAATTTCGACTTCAAAGTATCGAACGTGATACTGGACATTTTTCAATAAAACTTGAAGAGATCGAAAAAGAAAAACAGGCTTAAATTATGTCAGTATTAATTAACAAAGACACGAAAATTATCACGCAAGGCATGACGGGTAAAACCGGCACGTTCCATACGGAGCAGGCGATTGCGTATCATGGTACGAAAATTGTGGCCGGCGTAACGCCCGGCAAAGGTGGCACGACGCATATTGGTTTGCCCAATTATGACACTGTGGCCGAAGCCAAGCATGCAACAGGCGCCACAGCGTCTGTGATCTATGTGCCCCCGCCCTTCGCGGCTGACTCTATTCTTGAGGCGATTGACGCTGAGATGGAACTGATCATTGCAATCACCGAAGGCAGTCCTGTCTCGGATATGATCCCGGTTAAGCGCGCGCTTGTCGGCTCTAAATCGCGCCTGATTGGTCCGAACTGTCCGGGTGTGTTGACCCCTGAAGAGTGCAAAATCGGTATCATGCCGGGTAAAATCTTCAAAAAGGGCACGTGCGGCGTGGTCTCACGCTCCGGTACGCTAACTTATGAAGCGGTGTTCCAAACCACGCAGGTTGGCCTAGGCCAGACGACGGCGATTGGGATCGGCGGCGACCCGATTAACGGCACGAATTTTATCGATTGTCTTGAGCTGTTCCTGCATGATGATGACACAAAGCAAATCATTATGATTGGCGAAATTGGCGGGTCCGCCGAAGAAGAAGCAGCGGAATATATCGCGCATATGGCTAAGAAGGGCATCAAAAAGCCTATGGTCGGATTTATCGCAGGCCGTACAGCGCCTCCGGGACGCACGATGGGCCATGCCGGCGCGATTGTATCGGGCGGCAAAGGCGGTGCAGAAGACAAGATCGCGGCGATGGAAAAAGCCGGAATTCGCGTCTCTGATAGTCCTGCTAAACTCGGCGTGACCATGATGGATGTACTAAGCGCTTAGAGCTTGGTGAGATTAACGTTCTGAGCGCTTTTCGCTCAGAGGGGCGCATATATCAAAAGGCGAGGCGGCGTATAGCTGCCTAAATATGAGGCACATTATGGCGGACAAATCCCGCTCTGAGCAGAATCAAGCCCTGATCGACACACTCTTTTTGGATGGCGCGAACGCGCTATATCTGGAACAGATGCAAGCGCGTTATGCGGACAATCCGTCTAGTGTTGATGCTAGCTGGCGCGCGTATTTTGATCAAATTTCCGAAGATAAAGCCCATGCTAAAAAAGTTGCGGCCGGGCCTGCGTGGAAATCAGATCATTGGCCGATTGATGAAAATGGCGAGCTGACCGGCGCGCTCACGGGTGATTGGGGCGATGCGCCAACGCTCGCGGGGGCAAGCGCTGCCGTTGCGAAGAATGCGCCGCAATTATCGGGTGATGAAGTGCAAGCCGCCGCGCGCGACTCGCTGAACGCTTTGATGCTTATTCGCGCCTATCGCGTGCGCGGGCATTTGATTGCCAATCTTGATCCTCTGGGTCTGAAAGAAAAAGGCATCCACCCTGAACTTGACCCGATGACTTATGGGTTTTCCGACTCCGATATGGACCGCGATGTGTTCATTGACGGCGTATTGGGTTTGCAGACCGCAACTATTCGCCAAATTCTGGATATTGTGACGCGTACATATTGCGGCACATTTGGCATTCAGTACATGCATATATCAAACCCTGAGGAAAAGCAGTGGCTGCAAGAACGCATTGAAGGGCCGGATAAGTCCGTCAGTTTTTCGCCTGAAGGCCGCAAAGCCATTTTGCAAAAGATGATCGAAGGCGAGAGCTTTGAGCAGCTCTTGCACAAACGTTATCCCGGCACGAAACGCTTTGGGATTGACGGGGCCGAAGCGCTTCTGCCTGCGCTAGAGCAAGTGATTAAACGCGGCGGGCAGCTCGGTCTGAAAGACATTAATTTCGGTATGCCGCATCGCGGACGCCTCAATGTCATGGCCGCAATTATGCAGAAGCCATATTCTGCGATTTTCTATGAATTCCTCGGCGGCGTGGCTGCAGGGGCCGAAGACTTTGGCTCTGGTGATGTGAAATACCATCTTGGCGCGTCGGATGACCGTGAATTTGATGGTAATAAAGTCCATCTTAGCCTTGCGCCAAATCCGTCTCATCTCGAGGTCGTTGCGCCTGTCGTGATGGGGAAGACGCGCGCGAAACAGCAAATGGCGTCGGGCACATATCAGTCTCATAAGCCCGAAGAAGTGATGGCCGTTATTTTGCACGGTGATAGCGCTTTTGCGGGCCAAGGCATCGTCATGGAATGTTTCCAGATGAGCCAACTTGCGGGGTATCGCACCGGCGGAACGCTGCATGTTGTGGTCAATAACCAGATCGGATTTACAACGACCCCGGACGAGTATCGCTCCGGTGAATATTGCTCGGATGTCGCCTTTATGGTTCAGGCGCCTGTCTTCCACGTCAATGGCGATGACCCTGAAGCCGTGGTTTTTGCGGCACGCATTGCCACTGAATATCGCCAGAAATTTGGCAAAGACGTTGTGCTCGATATTATCTGCTATCGCCGCTACGGCCATAATGAAGGCGATGATCCGTCATTCACGCAGCCGATCATGTATAAAGCGATTAATGATCGCCCAAGTTCGCGCCAAGTCTACGCCGCGCGGCTCGTCGATGCCGGCGTGATTACCGAAGACGAACATCAAAAGATGGTCGACGAATTTTACGCGTTTCTCGACGGCGAATTTGACAAAGCCAAAAGCTATGAAACCAAAGCACCGGATTGGCTGCAGGGCGTCTGGCAGGGACTGACTTTGCCGAGTGAGGGTGATGGTAAACGCCGCGGCGACACAGATGTAGATATTAAAGTCCTCAAAGACCTCGGCAAACGCATCACAACGGTGCCCAATTCCGTCAATATCCACCGCACGTTAAAACGTATCATCAAAGCGCGCGCAGAAAAAATCGAATCCGGTGAGAATGTCGATTGGGGCCTCGCAGAGCATTTGGCATTTGGGACGCTCATTACCGAAGGCCATCCTGTTCGCCTTTCCGGTCAAGACAGTGAGCGCGGAACATTCTCACAGCGTCAAAGTCATTTCGTTGATCAGGTGAGCGAGGAAAAATATACGCCGCTCAATACATTATCTGATGACCAAGAATATTATCAGGTCCTCAATTCGCATCTCTCCGAAGAAGCGGTTTTAGGATTTGAATATGGTTTTTCAGGCGCAGCGCCCAAAGCGCTGACGATTTGGGAAGCGCAATTTGGTGATTTTGCCAATGGCGCGCAGGTGATGGTGGATCAATTTATTAGTTCCGCCGAGCAAAAATGGCTTCGTATGAGTGGTCTCGTTATGCTTCTGCCGCATGGCTATGAAGGCCAAGGTCCGGAGCATAGCTCCGCCCGTCTTGAGCGTTACTTACAGATGTGCGCCGAAGATAATATGCAGGTGACGAATATCACAACACCGGCCAATTACTTCCACGCGTTGCGCCGCCAAGTGAAACGGAATTTCCGCAAGCCGCTTATTAATATGAGCCCCAAAAGCTTGCTGCGTCATAAATTATGCGTTTCGACATTTGCCGAAATGGGCCCGGGTAGTGAATTCCATCGCCTGCTTTGGGACGACGCAGAATATGTGCCGGAAAAGAGTAGCATTAAGCTCGCCGCCGATAGCAAAATTAAACGCGTAATTATTTGCTCAGGCAAAGTTTATTACGATCTGTTTGAGGAGCGCGAAAAACTCGGCCGTAATGATATTTACTTCCTGCGTGTTGAGCAATTCTATCCCTATCCGGGCGACTCGATGCAAAAAGAGCTAAGCCGGTTTAAAAATGCCGATATGGTGTGGTGCCAAGAAGAGCCGAAAAATATGGGCGCCTTTGCCTTTATTGAGCCGCGCATTGAGGAGTCTTTAACCGCCATTGGCGCAAAGAATACGCGTGCACGTTATATTGGCCGTCCTGCTTCTGCCTCGACAGCAACAGGTGTTGCGTCTAAGCACAAAAAAGAGCAACAGGCTATTCTTGATGCCGTCTTTGAAAAATAGACTGACCGGAGAGACTTATGGGAAATACACCCTTGATAACCGCTGTGCTATTGCTAGTCGTTTTGGCCGCAATCATATTCACAATTACGGCGTTGATTACGCGTAAAAAGAAATAATAG
>CALLBH010000169.1 GCA_938001945.1 uncultured Robiginitomaculum sp. | reverse complement strand
GCTGATAATAGCGAACTTCAAAGCGTTGCTGAAAGTTTCGCGGATAAATCGGGGCTTAGCTAGCTAGGCTGTAAGGCAGAATACGCCTCCGAGGCACATGAAATGTTCAGTGTAAAGGGCGCATGCGTATCTGGCCGCGTTGAGAGTTTTAATACTGGCGCTCCATTGTGAAAATCCAGTTTTGAAGACGTGATATCCGCGCGAGCAATTTCTCGACTCTCTTCATTCATATTATCTTCAAGTAATATTCTTTGTGTTGTGATGGCGACATGATCCCAATGTGTAGGGTCCTTGCCGGTCAGGTATGATTTGCTAAACAATTCAAATAAAAGTTTTGCACCCACGGTCACTGCATAAAGAGCAAGAATAATTGGCGTGTAACCCCCGACAAGTTGCCCGCAAAAACCAAAATTAAGATCATGACGAAGAGTATGATTGTGATATAATGTGATCGCCGCAAACGCACGGACCTGTCTAAACGTGATTTTTCAATTCCGCGATGATAAAATTGCACCGACTCACCAGGCCTTAAGTCAAAGCCGCAGATTCTATCGTTCTCGCTCATTAGCTTACGCCCATTGCGTCCTGCGCGGCGTGCCACACGGCGTCGAGCGCGGTGAAGTCGCAGCTTTCATCGGGATCGCGGTCATTATTTAAATCGGCTGGGCTGTTTCGCGTGATGATGATGCCAATCGGCGTGCCCGTTTTGGCATCCATTACCGCGCCGCCGCTCATGCCTGTCACCACGGGCTCGTCAGGTGTTTCAATATGGGCAATCCATTGCCCGTCCATGCCGGGGCGCTGAATATAGACAAATCCTTTGCGCTGCGCCGGGACATTTGAACCTGCAGGGTAGCCAACAATAATGACGTTTTGGCGCTCGCGGGGCGGGGCGGGACAGGCGCTGGGCAGAGCGCAGCCAATTAGCGCGGCATCCAGCCCGCCGGGTTTTTGAATGACCTCGCCGCGCGCAAAGGGCGGCGCTTTATGGGCCGCCTCAGTCAAGCAATGGCCCGCTGTAATCCAGCCGCCCCAATGCGCAAAGAAGCTCGCATAGGTTTGAAAGCCGCGTTCATTGTAAAAATGCCGCCGCACGATGGAGCCTGATTCTGGTTTACCTTGCGGGGGCGACCCCCATGGATTTGGCTTCGCCGCGCGAGCAGGTTTCGTCTGCGCATGCGGCGCAGGCTTGGGAGCAATTGGCGCATTTTGCGCAGCGCGCCGAAAGAGACGTTTGAAAGGCCATAAGATCATAACTGTATTGTGACCGCCTTGCCCCCTTTTGCGCAAGACTAAATCTGTTAGTCTGCTGTCATATTCAGGAGGCCTTATGCTGCGTGTTCTTACTTTTGTTTTAGTTGGTTTATTGGCCGTCGCTCCGGCCTTTGCCGGTGAGGGCGCTCATAATGAACCTCGCCCTTATCATGCCGAGCGCGATGCCGCCCAAGACCTAGATGACGCCTTTGCGCGCGCGCGGCTGCGGGGTAATCGCGTGCTTTTGGTTATGGGCGCGAATTGGTGCCATGATAGCCGCGGCCTTGCCGCTAAATTTGAAAAGCCGCAATTCCAAAGTCTTATCGATCTGAATTACGAACTCGTCTATGTCGATGTCGGATATAAAAACCGCAATATTGATATCGCCCGGCGCTACGGCATTGATGATATTGTGGGAACGCCGACGGTGCTTGTGCTAACCGCAGATGGCGTTTTGCTGAACCGCGACACCGCCCCGACATGGCGCAATGCCGATAGCCGCAGCGACGAAGAAACGCTGACCTATTTTACGGCCTTCGCCAGCGGTGATATGGTCGAACGCGGCGGCGCAAACTAAACTCAACCGGGCAACACCACACCTCATCCTGAGGCAAGCCGATAGGCTTGGGACTCGAAGGATTGGTTCAGATGGTATACACTCCCTGAAAATAGGGGAGATATATCATGTTCATGGGTCATTACGCGCCAGCGGTATGGGATACGAAACGCGGGTCAAGCGCGCCGCTTATTCCGCTCTGGCTTGGGTTTTTAGCGGTCCAATTTATTGATATTATTTTTGCCGTGCTGGTTATGCTCGGCATTGAAGGCGGCGGAACG
The DNA here is from genome assembly GCA_938001945.1 of uncultured Robiginitomaculum sp. GTDB lineage: Bacteria > Pseudomonadota > Alphaproteobacteria > Caulobacterales > Maricaulaceae > Robiginitomaculum. The sequence goes on along the minus strand of CALLBH010000169.1, from coordinate 8,981 downwards.
ATGGTGGACGGCGTCCCTATTTTTGACATTCCGTTTTCTCACTCCTTATTGAGCACGCTCTTTTTATCATGCGTTGGCGCAGTCATTTTTCAGATGATTAGCAAAGCCAAAGGTCCTAAAGTCTTCTTTGTTTTTGCGATGCTCATATTCTCGCATTGGGTGCTCGACCTTGTCGTGCATCGCCCTGATTTGCCATTATATCCGGGCGGCGAGCTTATGTTGGGCTTTGGAGTGTGGAATTTCCCTTATATTGCCTACGCCCTTGAGATGGGTCTTTTGCTGGCTGGATTTCTGTTCTGGATGAAGGTCACACAGCCAAAATCTACTTTATACTCCATTCTGCCGTGGGCATTATTCGCCGTGATGGGGCTTATCCAATATGCCTTCATCCTCGCGCCGGGCCTAGAGGTGCAAGCGGGAACATTCGATATAAATAGCGGCCCGCAAGGCGTTGCGCTCGGTATTTCGGCGCTTCTGACTTATGCTGTAATTGCGGTGTGGGTGGCGTGGATCGAGCGCGGGCGGCCGAGTAAATATGCGGCTTAATCTGAAAGATTGATTTCACCGCGCATATAAGTGACGGCTTGTCCCGTTAGGACAATGCGATCGCCGCTTAGATTTAAAACCAAATGCCCGCCGCGCGCAGACGCTTGGTGCGCGGTCAGTGTTGTCTTGCCAAGACGCTGCGCCCAATAGGGGCCAAGCGCGCAGTGGGCGCTGCCTGTGACGGGGTCTTCGTCTAAATCAATGGCGGGGAAAAATAGGCGAGACGTGAAGTCATATCCTTCGTGGCCGCCCTTTGCAGTTAGTCCGACGCCGTGTTCCCCCAGCGCGGCAATGTTCCGAAAATTTGGTTCAAATTCGCGAACTGTGCTTGGGTCAATGGTCACGATATAAATATTATCGCGCGCCGCGAAAGCCGCTTCAATCTCAATCGGGAAAGCGGTCTTTATCGCGTCTGTAATTTCAATGTCGCGGCATTGATAAGCTGGCGCATCAAGATGATAGCCGCGCGCGTCATGCTCAACGATCAGCGGGCCGATGGGGGCGTTCAGATGCAGGGGAAATTTTGCGCCGAGCTCCGTGCGCAGGATATGCGCACTGGCAATAGTGGCGTGACCACAAAACTCAATCTCGACCATCGGCGTGAACCATCGAATATCGTAGCCATTATCATTGGGGACAACGAAGGCTGTCTCGGAAAGGTTATTCTCCATAGCGATGGCCTGCATCACATCTGCTGGCGGAAAACTCTCGCAAGGGACAACGGCTGCGGGGTTGCCTTTGAACAATGTGTCAGTGAAGGCATCGGCTTGGTAGATGGGAAGTTTCATGACTCGGGCTTTCGCGGTTTCGCGACGGCCTCATGGCTCTTCATCCCTGTGCTGCGGCGCTGCTCAGGATTCATCGGCGCGCCTTTCATGCCGCGAGAGCGCAGGTCAGGTTTTGGTTTTGCGGGCGCGTCTTTATCGGTGGGTGAGGCGCTTTTCATGCCCCGGCTTCGCATCTTTAATTCACGGCCTTTCATGACGGCTCCCTTGCCAAATTTCTCGCGGGCTTTATCGCTCGCGCGCTCTGCTTGTGCCCGCTTGGCGGCGGCGGGGTCAAGCCAATCCATCGCGTCGCCTTCGGGCGCGGTCAGACCTGATATACCTGCGCCAATCAATCGATAAGCTCCGCCCGTCGCTTCTTTACGCAGGAGCGGCTCGCACGTTTTAAAGATCACATCCGCAAGCTGTGTGGGTGAAGATAATGTCTTGCGCCGCGTAATGGATTTAAAATCCTTGGACTTTAATTTTAACGTCACGGTCCGCCCTGCAATATCCAGCGACTTTGCGTGATCGGCTGTTTTTTGAGAAACATACCACAGCTTATCGAGCAGTTGATCAACGTCGGATATGTCGGTGTTAAATGTTGTCTCCGCGCTGCAGCTTTTGCGCTCGCTATCGATTCTGACAGGGCGGCGGTCTTCGGCGCGCGAGAGACGCGACAGACGCAGGCCGCTCTCGCCAAATTTATCGGCCATAGTTTTATCACCAATACGGCGAATATCGGCGATGGTGTAAATCCCGGCCTTGTTGAGCGTGCGCGCAAAACTCGGCCCGACGCCAAAAATAAAGCCGACAGGTTTATCAGACAAGAAATCCACGGCGTCCGCGCGGCCAAGAATGGCAAAGCCGTGCGGCTTATCCAGATCGCTCGCCGTTTTGGCCAGAAATTTATTATAGGATAGGCCTACGCTGACGGTTACGCCGACCTCGTTAAGTATGCGTTTTTGCAGGCGCATCAGCATAACCGCGGGCGGGGCGCCGTGTAGGCGCTCTGTTCCGGATAAATCCATAAAGGCTTCGTCAATTGAGAGCGGCTGAACGAGCGGCGTTAAGTCCTGCATCATGGATCGTATGCGCCGTCCCGCTTTGGAATAATTACTGTGATTGCCGCGAATGACGACGGCATGAGGGCAGAGCTTTAAAGCTTTAAACATCGGCATCGCGCTGCGCACGCCGTAAACGCGCGCATTGTAACAGGCCGCCGCGACGACGCCGCGCTTGCCGCCGCCCACAATGACAGGGTGATCGGCGAGCTCTGGATTGTCGCGTTTTTCAACTGAGCAGAAAAAGGCGTCGCAATCGACATGAGCAATCGACAAATCATTGACCTCGGAATGCCGAATTTGACGCTGCGAGCCACAGACGGGGCAGGGACCAAGCGCTGTTAGCGGCGTTTCGCAATCGCGGCAATATCCTTCAATGGTCGCCACAAAATTTCCTTTATCCGCGTTTAGACTTAATTATGATGTTCGCTTTATGTTCTGTAAACGAAGTGTTACCGACAGGCAAACTGTTGATTAAGGATATTCGGTTACACATAGCTCAACAAGACAGGCATTCAAAGAAATGCCGAGACATAAGTGGATAGGTGATAATGTTGCAAGTTTTGCCCAAAAAAGTATTGATTGTCGAAGATAATGAGCTGAATTTGAAGCTCTTTAACGACCTGCTGCATTCGCATGGCTATGAAACATGCCAAACGCGCGAAGGTCTAAAGGCGATTGAGCTGGCGAAAAGTTATAAACCTGATTTGATTTTGATGGATATTCAGCTGCCCGGGGTATCTGGCCTGGAAGTCACAAAATGGATCAAAGACGATAAAGCAACCAAAGATATTCCGGTGATTGCCGTGACGGCATTTGCCATGAAGGGCGATGAGAAACGTATTCGCGATGGCGGCTGCCAAGGCTATATCAGTAAGCCGATTAGCGTGACGGGCTTTTTAAATACCATCCGTAAATTTGTGCGATAGGGACGGCGAGCCATGAGCACGCGCATCCTGATCGTTGATGATCTTATTCCGAACTTAAATCTGCTCGAAGTCAAACTTGCGGCTGAATATTACGATGTTGTGCGCGCGACGAGCGGCAGTGAAGCGCTTGAGATTGCGCAAAATGAACAGATCGATCTTGTTCTGCTTGATGCTGTGATGCCGGGCATGAATGGCTTTGAGGCGTGCGAGAAACTCAAAACTGACCCGCGCACATGGCACATTCCTGTTGTCATGGTGACGGCGCTCGAAGAGACGCGTAACCGTATTCGCGGGCTAGAGGCCGGCGCGGATGATTTTATTACAAAACCGATTGATGACTTCAATTTGATGGCGCGCGTGCGCTCGCTATTACGCCTGAAAATGGTGACTGATCAATTGATGACTCACGCGACAGAGACCGCGCCGACCCGCGATTTGATTGATCACCTTGCCAAGAAACGCGGCAACATCCTGATCGTCGAAGATGAGCCCAACAGCGCTAAGAAAATTGAGCGCGTATTGGGCGATAAGCATAATGTGACCTGTCAACCTGATCCCAAAGAAGCGATCTTGGACGCAACGCGCAATGTTGATCTTTTGATCGTGACCTTAACCAGCGAAGAGTTTTCAGGCTTGCGCCTGTGCGCGCGTCTTCGTTCTGATCCCCGCACGCAGGATTTGCCCATACTTGCGATTACCGAAATGTCTGACGAAGATGTTATGGTGCGCGCCTATGATACAGGCATCAACGACACCGTGATGCGCCCTCTGCAGGAGGGGGAGATCAAAGCGCGTGTGAACACACAGCTTAAGCGTAAGTTTTTTGCGGATAGTCTGCGCGATGACTTCGCGGAGAGCCTTGATATGGTCATTGCCGACCCGATGACAGGGCTTGGTAATCGCCGCTATTTTGACCGGGCGATGGCGCCGCTGATTGATGGCGTTGAAAATGGCCGCACATTTTCGCTTGTTGTATTTGACGTCGACCATTTTAAGCGTGTGAACGACATTTTGGGCCATGACGTTGGCGATGATGTTCTCAAAGAAGTCGCCGCGCGTTTGGTGACCAATATGCGCGCGATTGATGTTGTGAGCCGTTATGGCGGCGAAGAATTTATCGTGGCGATGCCGGGAACGAGCGCAGAAGACGCGACGGCCGCCGCAGATCGCATGCGCGGTCTTATTTCGGGTACGCCCATATTTGTCGATGACGCCGCACTAAAAGTGTCTGTCAGCGCCGGCGTGGCGCAGGCCGAAAAAGGCGAGAAACTGCGCGAGATATTTAAGCGCGCCGATGACGCGCTTTATGCCGCTAAGAAAGCAGGCCGTAACAAGGTCATGCAAGCTCAAGCGATGAAAGCGGCTTAGGCTTCACTTTGCCCAAAGAAAAACCCTCCGCTTGGGAGGGTCATCAAAATCAAAATGTCTTACGACTTACTTGATTTTGCCTTCTTTAAACTCAACATGCTTACGCGCAACGGGGTCATACTTACGCTTGACCATTTTTTCAGTCATTGTTCGCGCGTTCTTTTTCGTGACGTAGAAAAAACCGGTATCAGCGGTAGAGTTCAAACGGATTTTAATAGTTGTAGGCTTCGCCATAACCAAGTCCCCTGTTGGGATGAAATAAAGCGCGAGGTATAAGCATAAGCCGCAGGTTGTCAACTCGACTCTGACAGGTCTGTGCAGGTTTTTTCAGCGATAGCTTATAATCCAATTCATACTCTGTTCTCGCATATGTCGGCTACCTTCTCCCCGCGGGAGAAGGCCGGAGAGTGGTGAGACGGCACAATTACTTCCCTATCGGAAACCCGTCATATTTAAACCCGCCGCGATGCCAGCGCGAAAAGGGCACAGATGCAGGCGGACTGCTTGCCGCGAGATATTTACGAAGTTCGCTAATCATCGACTCGGTGATGACGTGCATTTTAAGTTCATGGGCGGTTTTTAGCGGCGCCCACTGAATATCCAACAGCTCGACGCTATCGCTAACAGGCTGCTGGGCTTCGGCGTCGGTGAGATGCGTATGGAAGAACCATGTATCAAAGCGCTTGGGACGATAGGGCGGCGTGGTGGCGCGGCCAAAGACAGATAAACGATCGATAGACGGCAGATAGCCTGCCGCATGAAAATTGTCCCATCCTGGATGGTTCATGTTGCGCGGTGATGTGGCTGTCTTTCCGATAATCAGGCCCGTCTCTTCAAAGGTTTCGCGTATCCCCGCCAGCACGCAAGCGCGGACGCGAGCAGGCGGCAGAGCCGCGCCAAGTATGCGGGCCGTGCGCGGGTCAATCTCACCATGATACGGCGCAAAGCTATCGGCGCGGTCAACACGCCCGCCGGGATAAACATAAACTTCGGGCATAAAGTCATGTTTGCGCGAGCGAAAGCCGAGCAGGACTTCTTCTGCGCCTTTTGGGCCGCGCGTAATAACGACTGTGGAAGCAAGAAAGGGCCGCGCCGCGCGGGTCATTGCGGCGCGCCGTGCGGCGTCTTTATCACTGACTTTAACGCGTTTGTCGTGGATGAATTTTTTCACCTATGCCGCTCGCCTTCATTGCGTTTGGCGGCAGCCTTTTTACGCTTGTGCTTGGGCAGCGTCTTTTTCTTCTTTTTAGGCCGAGTTTGACCTGCCGGGCTTTGGCGGCCCTTGCTGCCGCGGCGTTTTTGCCCGCGTTTGCCGCGCCCGCCGGGTTCACCCGGCTGCGGGTCACTGACCATATCAAAGATCATGCCGCCGCTAATGGGGGTGGCCTCGATAAGCTCGACAATGACGCGCGCGCCAAAATTATATGTCCCGCCCGTGCGCTCGCCGATTAAGGCCCGCGCGCGGTCATCAAAGCGAAAATATTCATCGCCCAAATTGCGCACGGGAACCAGTCCATCTGCGCCCGTTTCGTCCAGTGTTACAAAAAGGCCGATGCCCGTGACGCCCGTAATGCGCGCGCCAAATTTCGCGCCAAGGCGATCAGACAAATGCGCCGCAATATAGCGGTCCGTCGCGTCGCGCTCGGCCGCCATGGCTTGGCGCTCTGTGCTGCTAATATGCTCGGCGGTTTCTTGCAGCTGCGCGATTTCTTTATCGGTCAATCCGTCGTTGCCCAGATTAAATGCACGGATAAGCGCGCGGTGGACAATCAAATCAGCATAGCGGCGAATGGGCGATGTGAAATGCGCATAATGCGTTAGCGTTAGGCCGAAATGCCCGCCATTTTTCGGGCTATAGATCGCTTTGCTCTGACTGCGCAGCACCGCCATGCCGACAATCTCGGATAGATCGCGATCTGCGGCGGCTTTGAGGAGTTTGTTAAAGCGCGCGGGCGTGGCTTTCTCGCCAATCGCCCATTTCATTTTAATGGCGGGCAAGAAGTCAGATAAGCTTTGCAATTTCTCGCGGCTTGGCTCGTCATGAATGCGGAAAACCAGCTCAGCCTTTTCCGCCGTCAGGGCTTTGGCCGCCGCGACATTGGCTTGGATCATGAATTCTTCGACCAGCTTGTGGGCGTCAAATCGCTCGCGCACTTCAATGGCCGTGACTTCGCCGTCATCGCCAATGCGTACGCGTCGCTCTGGCATGTCAATCTCCAGCGGGCCCCGGCGCGCGCGTGCGGCGCGAAGGGCCTTATAGGCCGCATAGAGCGCCTGCAGCTCAGGTATTACCTCTGCGGCGGCCTCATGCTCGCGGCCCTCAAAGACCTCCTGAGCCTGCGCATATGTCAATCTTGCGCGGCTGCGCATTAATCCGCGGTGGAATTTGAACCCGGACAGGCTTCCATCATTTGCAAAGGACATTTTCACGGCCATACAGGCGCGATCTTCTTGCGGACGCAGCGAACACATATCCGAGGATAGGGCGTGGGGCAGCATCGGCTCCACGCGGTCAGGCAAATAAACACTGTTGCCCTTGCGCTGCGCCGTATCATCCAGCGCGCTGCCCGGTTTGACATAGGCCGCCACGTCGGCAATCGCGACCCACGCCGTGAAGCCTTTTCCATTGGCATTCGGCATGGCGCAGATGGCATCATCGAAATCTTTGGCGTCGACCGGGTCAATCGTCAGCAGCGGAAGGTGGCGCAAATCTTCGCGCTTGCCGCCGATTTGCGGAACGCGCGCCGCTTTGGCCTCGGTTTCAGCTTCCTCGGGGAAGCCCAGCGGGATACTGTGTTCATGCAGCGAAATCAGGCTCGCCGCTTTGGGATCATTCACATCCCCAACCACTTCAACCACACGGGCAGGTTTTAGCGCGTCACGGTTTTTCTTGCGCGCGCTAGGCATCGTCTCAAACAGGACAAGGTCATTAGCCTTAAGTTTATCATCATCAGTCGAGAGCACATATTCATTGCGCTCTTTTTTGGAGACAGGCTTGATACGCAGGCCTCGGCCTGTCTTGATAATTACGCCAAGCTGACGCTCTGGCGCGCGGCCAATGACGCGGATAACCTCGGCGCGCGGCGGGCTGGAGTCAAAATCGATCCGGCACAGGGCGCGTCCGCCAACGCCGAGTTTCATGCCTTCGCGTCCGCGCTTGCGTTCAAACACAATAAATTCCAGCGTCTCGCCGTCGCCTTTATAGCCTTCGGGGGAACCGATCATATCGCCGTCATCGTCAATGCGGGCAATGTGCAAAACGGTCACTTCGGGGATCTCGCCCGCGAGGCGATAGAGTCGGCGATCCGATTTCACAATCTCGCCGCGCTGCTCCATATCGCGCAGCGCCATGCGCAGCTCGCGTTTATCTGCGGCGCTTACGCCCAGCGCTTTGCCAATGGCGTTCTTATCCAAACGGTCCGGCTGCGCGGCGATGGCTTTGATAATATCTTTACGGTTGATTTTCATGCACCCGTCTTACGGGGTTTAAACCCAAAAGGGCAGGGGGAATTGCTGTGATGTTTTGGGGTAATGAACAACTAAAATGTCGTCATTCCCACCTGCGCGAAGCGCAGCGGGAATCCATGCCTAGATATTTCAATTGATCTTAAAATTTCTTAGACGTGAAATGTCTAGGCATGGATTCCGGGCGACAATAAATTGTCGCGTCGGAATGACGAAATTACTCTTTCTTCGCAGCGGGTTTCTTCTTCGCGGTTGGTTTTTTCTTCGCTGCTGGTTTCTTTTTCGCTGCAGGTTTTTTCTTAGCTGCAGATTTCTTTTTCGCGGCCGCTTTCTTCTTGGCAGGCGCTTTGCGTTTCTTGCCGCCTTTGGCTTCTTTCTCTGCGATATATTCCAGTGCCATTTCGACCGTTATGTCCTCGGGCTTTGTGCCTTTGGGAATCGTCGCGTTGACTTTTTCATATTTCACATAAGGACCGTAGCGGCCATCCATGACTTTAATCGGCTTTTCTGTGGTCGGGTGCATGCCTAAATCTTTGAGCACTTTACCGGCATTGCGACCCCGTCCGGGATTAGCGCGCTTTTCAGCGAGCATGACCACGGAGCGGTTCAGGCCGATTTCAAACATTTCTTCAATTGTGGGCAAATTCACATATGTGCCCGCATGCAGAATATAAGGTCCGTAACGTCCCAGATTACCGGCGATTTTCTTGCCGTCTTCGGGATGGTCACCGACGTGACGGGGCAGATCGACAAGCTGTATCGCTTTTTCAAGATCGATGGTCTCGACGGGCCATGTTTTCGGAATGCCCGTATTCTTAGGCTTTGGCTCGCGGGCAAGCTGAACA
>CALLBH010000168.1 GCA_938001945.1 uncultured Robiginitomaculum sp. | reverse complement strand
TAGCTGCCGACTACAAATTAAATGGCGAAACATGGCAGTTTTCCGCCTCCGCGCGGCAGGACTTTAATGACCGTTTTGATGATGCCACGACGTGGCGTATCGGCGCGGGATATAATTTTGCATGGGACGGACGCCTGCGCGCCTCCATCGGCAAAGGCGTCAAAAACCCGTCTCTGATTGAATTATTCGGCTTTTTTCCTGAAGCAAATTTTGTTGGCAATCCCGACTTAAAACCGGAATCATCCATCGGATTCAATATTGGATATGAGCAGACCTTCACCGACGCATCGGTCAGTATTGATTACTTCAAATCAGAACTTGAGGACGAAATTTTCACAGACTTCGCTAGCTTCCCGTTTCTGCCCCGCAACCGCGACACAGACAGCACGCGCGAGGGCGTTGAGATTGAGGGCCGTTGGTCAGCAGATGAAACGCTAAGCCTGCGCGGCTCTGCAACATTTCTCAACGCCGAGGAAAATGGCGTCACGGAAATCCGGCGCCCTGAATTACTCGCCAGCGCCACAGTCATTTGGACACCCATCAATGATCTATCTGTCAGCTTATCTGCCGATCATACGGGCGAGCAGCTTGATACGAATTTTGGTACATTTAGCGCGGTTACGCTCGACCCCTTTACCCTTGTGGCCGCGAATGCGCGCTATAGACTGGATAAGAACTGGGTCGTTAATGTGCGCGGTGAGAATTTGCTCGACGAGCAGTATCAGGAGGTCTTTGGATATGCATCGCAAGGTCGCGGCATTTATCTGGGTCTGGCTGCTGACTTCTAGCATAGCGACCCCAAATCTGTGGGCACAAGATAAGCCACAGACATTTGCAAGCACCTCGCTTTGCGGGGATGCGTATCTGCTTGCGATTGCCCCGGATCAAATCATGGCTCTATCTTGGCAATCGCGCGGGCCGTTATCACTGGCGAGCGACTCGCAGAAACAACTGCCCCAAGCGTGGGATGATGCCGAGCGTCTGATTGCGCTTGCGCCTGACGTCATATTGTTCGGCCCCGGCGAGGGGTATAAAACGCAGGCGGTTTTGGATGCGGCGGGCATACAAACGCTGCGTTTGGACTGGGGCGAAGATGAAGACATGCTGCAGGAGAATTACGCAAAATTTGGTGAAGTCTTTTGGGCGAGTAGTCAGAAATATTATCCCGACCCAAAACCCACAATATTATACCTTGCGCGCAGCGGCGGAAGCGCGGGCAGCGGGACTTACATCGACGCGCTAATCACACGCATTGGCGGCGAAAATATATGGGCGACAAGCAGCACGCGCAAAGGCTGGTTCACGCCCGACGCCGAAGACCTCGCCATGATAAAACCCGACTTCATCATCACCTCATATATGTCGGATGGATTTGAGTCCGCGCAAGCAAAAACCATTACGGGCGGCGTGCATCGCCGATTACTTGACGCAACCCCATCGGTTGAAATCCCAGGAAAATACCTCTCCTGTATGGCGCCGCAATTTTATGAGGCTGTACAAATTGCAGACGCGGCTTTGTCCGAATGGCGGGCCGAACAGTGAAGTTGTCACTCCTCATTATCGCGACGATTCTCATTGCTCTAGCGTCGCTCTTTATCGGGAGCACAGATATAGCACCGATGGCTGCACTCAAGGCTATGTTCGGCCAAGGCGAAGAGGCCCATATCCTTATCCTGCAACAGCTTCGCCTGCCCCGCACGCTTCTTGGCCTTGCCATTGGCGCAGGGCTGGGCGCATCGGGCGCGGCGCTGCAAGGGTATTCGCGTAACCCGCTGGCAGATCCCGGCGTGCTTGGCTTTAGCGCCTGCGCGGCGCTTGGCGCAGTAGCTGCGCTTTATTTCGGACTTCGGACATATGTTCCACTTTTTGCCCTTATCGGTGCAGGCCTAGGCGCGACATTATTAGTGGCATTGGTCGGGCAACGCCAACGCGCCAGCGTTCTTATTTTGGCGGGGGTTGGCCTTGGCGCGCTGGCCACGGCCGTCACAGGCCTCATCATGAATTTTGCGCCAAACCCGTGGGCCTTGTCCGAGATTGTCTATTGGATGATGGGGAGCCTGCGGGAAGCAGGACCGAGCGCGTTGATATATTGCCTTCCGTTAACTGCGGCGGGGCTTATTGCGCTGTTTATCACAGCTCCGGATTTGCGCACATTGGCGCTCGGCGAAGATACAGCGCAGAGCCTTGGTGTGTCTCTGCCGCGTCTCCAAATCCTGCTCGTATCAGGCGTGGCCCTTTGCGTCGGGAGCGGCGTGGCCGTCGCGGGCGCAATTGGATTTGTCGGCCTATTCATTCCCCATATTCTACGCGCCTTGATCGGGGCTGATCCCGCGCGGCTCGTCCCTTATTCTGCGCTTGCGGGCGCAGGGTTCTTAGTGCTCGCCGATATGGCCACGCGCGCCATATCGAGCAATGGCGCGACGCTCTATCTGGGCATCCTTACCTCACTGATTGGCGTACCGTTTTTCCTCTGGCTGGCCACACGGAAGATGTCGTCATGAGCGCGCTACGCTTTGAAAAGCTCACAGCAGGATATGGCCGCAAACCCGTCATCACAGGCTTAGAGGGCGAAGCGCAGAGCGGGAGATTCATCGCCCTACTCGGCCCGAATGGATGCGGGAAATCGACTCTGCTCAAATCACTGGCGGGAATTCTGCCGGTTAAATCAGGTCAGATCGCGCACGGCAATACGAACGTTCGTTTGCTACCAAACGCTCTACGCGCGAGAACAATTGCTTACCTCTCCCAACAGCGCGATATAGTCTGGCCCCTCTCTGTGCGCGAGATCATTGCCTTAGGCCGAGCGCCCTATCGCGGACCGCTTGGGAAAATCAGCGCGCAAGGCCAGGCCAAAATTGATGACGTGATCGCGCGCCTCGATTTATCCGAATATTCTAACCGCAGCATTTTAGAGCTTTCAGGCGGCGAGGTCGCGCGCGTCTTACTTGCCCGCGCGCTTGTCGTCGACGCCCCCGTCCTGCTCGCCGATGAGCCCTTTGCGAGTCTTGACCCCGCCGCGCAAATTCAAATGACTGAGATTTTAAAATCTGAGGCAACGACCGGAAAAACCGTCATCTGCGCGATGCACGATCTGGCCCTTGCGCAGCATTATGCCGATGAAATCTGGCTGATGAAAGACGGCGCATTCATCGCCAAAGGAACGCCGAGCGAGGTTTTAAATGATACGAACCTTGTCCAAACCTTTGGTATTCACCCCCCTGAGGGAGGATTTAATTTGCCGCGAATTGCGAAGGCTTAGCCTCATCCCTCACAGCACGTCATTCCTGCGAATGCAGGAATCTTCGGATGTGAGTTAAAAGAAAAAGTCGCGGCAGAAGTCGCTATTTTTACTTTGTAGACTCCCGCATTCGCAGGAATGACGCTGGGTAAGTAGTTTAGCAATTCAGACAAACTAATAATCATGCCCCGGATTTGTGCGATGCAATTTACGCATCAAGCCCGGCCAGACGAGGTTATCGCCCATGCCCGGAATGAACGCTGCTGCGCCTTGTTGATAAACGCGCGCGCCCATTTCGACCGGCTCTTCATGAAGATGCTCTTCGCCGCCAACGCTTTGCGCAAGGATTTGCGCTTTGCAGGCATTCTCAAGGAAATACATACGCAGAAATGCGACGCCGCACGTCTTGCCAACCGTCAGCGTGCCATGATTGCGCAGCATCAACAGGCTCTTGGTTCCGAGATTGGCCACGATGCGGTCACGCTCTTCAAGCTCAAGCGCGATGCCCTCATAGTCATGGTAAGCCAGATCATCATGCACCTGCATAGACATTTGCGTGTAGCGGCGCAGTCCCTTTTTCTGCGCGGATACAGCCATGCCATAAGGCGTGTGAACATGAATAACGCATCCCGCATCTTCGCGCGCGGCGTGAACGGCGCTGTGAATGGTGAAACCGGCCGGATTGATGAAATAAGGCGTCTCTTGGCAGATCTTGCCATTCATATCGATTTTCACAAGCGCCGAGGCCGTCATCTCGTCGAACATCACGCCATAGGGGTTAATTAGGAACCGGTGCTCCATTTCGCCATTTTCGCCTTCTTCATCGGGCAAGCGCGCGGAGATATGCGTAAAGACCAAGTCGGTCCAGCCATAGAGCGCACATAACCGATATGTCGCCGCAAGTTGACAGCGCAGATCCCATTCCGCGTCCGAGACCTTCCCTTCTAGGCGCGGGATTGTGATGGGGTCAGGGATATTAAATCCAGACTGCGCCTTTACAGCAGATTTATTGGTCACAGTGGGTTTGGTCATTACGCGCTCCATAAATAGTCTGCGCAGACTATATCAGAAATGTATCAAAACAAAGCCCGTAGCATTTTTCACTGCACGGCATTCAGATATGAAAAATGGGACAGCGCGGCGCCCCTAAAGTGCGCGCTGTCCCACCGTCGCCCCACGGACAAGCTCGATTGTTGCGAAATTGTCCGCGCTACAAGGGGATGCACGCGCAAGATCAATCCACACAATCTTCCCTGAAACATTCTTCAGGGTGTAACGCCGCAGTCATAGATACGCGCGCCACATAGTGTTTAATATAAAGCAGGCTTATCAAATTCCGTGACCGCTGTCACGCCGCGCGGATTCGACAGATAAATCTTAGGAAGCGATTGCATTAGCCCCCTTTTCATGAGGGCAGAAGCGCATTACAGCGTAAACCTTAATTGGAGGGATGATCATGGACGCATTTTTTAATTTTGAAGGCTTATTCACGCTGCAAAGCTTGTGGACGCTCTTCATGCTTATTTTGCTACAAGCGGTGCTGGGCTTTGATAATTTGCTCTATATTGCCATTGAGTCGAATAAAGTTGGCGATCCAGAGAAAGCCAAGAAAGTTCGTAGATATGGTATCCTTTTGGCGATGGTCTTCAGAATCGTTTTGCTCTTCGCCATTGTTGCCGCCTTTGACCTTATGCAAAAATATAGCTTCAAAGTCGGATTAGGCAGCGTTTTCGAAGGGAAATTTACGCTGCAATCCGTTGTAACCCTCGTTGGCGGTGCATTCATTATTTACACAGCGATCAAAGAGATATCTCACTTGCTGACCGTCGATCACATTGAGCACAGCGAGGGCGCACACCGCCTTACCTTTGGCAAAGCCATTGCTCTCATTGTGGCCATGAACCTCGTTTTCTCTTTTGACTCTATCTTGTCTGCCATGGCGATTGCCAGCACAACAGTTGGCGAAGGCTTGGATAAAGTGGTTACCTATCAAGTCCCCCTCATGGCCATAGCCATTATCGCCTCCGGCATTGCCATGGTGCTTTTGGCAGATGCGGTAACAGAATTTTTGAAAAGAAACCGCATGTATCAAGTCATGGGCCTCTTTATTCTGTTCTTGGTCGGCGTCCTGCTTGTGACAGAAGGCGCGCATTTGGCACATATGAAGATATTCACCTTCCCAATTGATGCGATGAGCAAGTCCAGTTTCTATCTTGTGATTTTTGTTCTGGTTGTGACCGATATCATTTCCATCAAATATCAAAAGCGTCTCTGGGCACAGAAAGAGGCGGAAATTGCGGGTGAGAACCCTGCGGCCTCCGGCGCGGTTGCGGCCTCAAAGCACATGGGCAAGACCCCTGACCCTGAGGTCCTAAGCGACGACGTGCCGCAAGGCTCTTAAACGAAAAAGTCAGCAAATTTGCTATATAGGGGGTGAAATGCTTCGCCCTCTATTGTAAAGCGGGCGGAATTTAGGGCGCACAGCGTCTATGACCAAAGGTATCGATCATGAATGATCTTCGTTTTAATAAAATCGCTGGCGCCATTTTGGGCACAGGTTTGCTCTTTATCGGCGTAATGAAAATCGGTGATGCGATGTATGCCAATGACGCACATGGCGAAGTCGCTTATGGTAAAGAGATACTCGCCGAATATGAGAAATCCCAAAATCCGGGCAAGCCCGAAGAAATCGAACTTCCCTTCCCGCAAGCGGATTGGGTTGGCGCAATGAACGCAGAGCGCGGCGCAGCGGTGTTTAAGAAATGCCAATCTTGCCATAGCGTCGAAAAAGGCGGAGCGACCAAAACAGGTCCGAACCTTTGGAACATCGTTGGCACAAATGCAGCGCAAAAAGATTTCGCCTATTCCGGCGCCATGAGCGGAGCGTCCATCACATGGAATTACGAATCGCTTGACGCCTATCTGGAAAAGCCAAGCCGTTACGTCAAAGGCACAGCGATGAGCTTTGGCGGATTAAAGAAACCCGCCGATCGCGCGGCCGTGATTGAGCTTCTTCGCGTTAATGCAGACAGCCCTATGGATCGTCCGGAGCCGGCTGTTGTTATCGTAGAGGCGCCAGAGCCTGAGACAGGCGTCGTTGAATCAGGTGAAACAATTGTTGAGACTGACCCGGCCACAGGCATGGATGTGCCCGTCGAAGAATAGAGCTTTACGCTTTAAAGCATAATGCGCCGGATTGACGTCACGTCTCCGGCGCTTTTTTTTATGCGCTCTACGGCAACCTCAAGCGGCTCAATCTGTGTCATCATATGATGGGCATTGGCATGGATAATCCACGCGCTGTCCATCATGATCGCGACATGGCCTGTCCAAAAAACCAAATCCCCGCGAATAAGGTTATCAAACCCATCTGTGATGGGTACAGCTTCGCCGATGTCTTGAGATTGCGGGCCACTATCGCGCGGACAAGGGTAACCCGCCGCCCAGAGTGAATTTTGCACAAGCGCCGAACAATCCAGTCCATCTGCGCTTTTGCCGCCCCATATGTAAGGCAGCAGCAAATATTTCTCTGCGATAGAGGTGTAGTCAGACTCAGATTCAGTCAACGCGCCCACATGGCTCGCGTGAACATAACCCTCATCAATTTTGTAAAAATCTTCGCTATGGGCCTGCGCCGCTAATCGACTGCCCAATGAAAGGCTCATCACGACGGGGCTTTTGATGTCTGCGCGAAGAAAGACAGGGGCGCGCAGGCTGATGACTTTATGCGTCGGCGTTGCGTTATCGCCAAAATGCTTTGCCTCGACCCAGCCCTCATAATAGGGCTGCCCCCACATTCCAATCGCGTGTCCGCGCAGCCAATCCCCTTGCGCCTGGACAACCTCAAACCCTTGGCCGAAAACAAGTTGATCCTCGATTGACGTGCTAAGCTGAGGCGTCGCGCGCAAATCGGCGGCGGGCGATATGCAGCGCATAAGCGACAAGCTACGCCGCCGCGTCAATCTCGCGGGTGACGCCGCGAATAGTTTCTGCAAATCCTATCAGGTAAGTCGAGCCGCGCGCGGTGCGCTCTATGATAATGCTGCGTTTATCAGACGGGTCCGGTGCGCGGCGCACAAAGCCGTGCCCGCCCAGTGTATTCAAAGCTCGCGTAATCACGGCCTTCGTCACATCCAGATGCGCGGCGAGGCTGCGCACAGTATGCACGCCGGGCTGTATATAAACCGTCAGCATGAGCGACATTTGACGCGCATTTAAATCGGGAAGCTCACTGCGTACAGTCTCTAGCGTCACATCATACCATAGCCGAAGCGCGTCGCCGCGTTTCAAACTATGTCGTGTGTGACGTGAGGTCATAGAGCCTTATCCATTTCGGTCGCGAAATGAATCATGGCTTTGATTTGCGCGGGCCGTCAATGGGGACACCACCGCGCCGAGTCAGAATGTCGCGGGTCGATTACACCAGCTGTTCTATCGTTGCTGCGTCAACATGGGGCAACACGCCGCCATCTTTGATCCATTCATATAGCGCGCGGGTTGCGAATATCTCCCCCCCCTGCGTCCCAAAGGCCGTCTTACCCGGGTTCCAGCCATAGACGTCAAAATGCATCCACGAGCGTTCTTTGACGAACCGCTCTAAGAAGAGCGCAGCCGTAACGCTGCCCGCAAATGAACCGCCGGCATTTTTCATATCGGCAATCGGGCTGTTCAGCAGTCTGCGATATGGCCGCCATAACGGCATGTTCCAAACGGGGTCACGCGTCTCATCGGCTTTTTCCATAATGCCCTCAACAAGGTGGTTACGGTTACAAAAGAACGGCGGTAATGTTGGCCCAAGCGCCACACGCGCCGCGCCCGTAAGAGTCGCAAAATCGATAATATGATCTGGCTCCGCTTCAGCGACTTTACATAGCGCGTCGCCTAAAACGAGGCGCCCTTCTGCGTCCGTATTATCAATCTCAATCGTGAGGCCTTCGCGCGACGGCAGAACATCGCCCGGATGATATGCCCCGGACGCAATAGAGTTCTCCGCAATGGCAATCGCGACATGCAA
>CALLBH010000167.1 GCA_938001945.1 uncultured Robiginitomaculum sp. | reverse complement strand
GGCCTGTCGCCGCATATGGAAGGCGCGCGGTTTGAGCGTGTCACGCTGGGCCGTCCCGATTTGCGCTTTCCCTTTGCCGATAATTTTGCGGGGCGACTTGAAGGGGCGGTGCTGACGCGGCTCTCGCGCAGAGCCAAGTTTTTAATGGCAGAGTTATCCTCAGGTGAAACACTCATCATGCATCTGGGTATGAGCGGGCGGTTCACAATTGACGAAGGCGGCGCGAAACTGACGCCCGGCGAGTTCACCCATCCCCAAGCGACCAATCCGAAACATGATCATGTCATCTTTGACATGAGTAGCGGCGCGAGAGTGGTATTCAATGACCCGCGCCGTTTCGGCTTCATGGAACTTTTCAGCGCAGGTCAGGCGATAGAGCGCCTGGAGCATCTTGGCCCAGAACCGCTGTCCAATGCCTTTAATGGTCCTGCCTTGCGCGCCGCATTTAAAGGCAAGAAGAGCAAGGTCAAGATTGCCCTGCTCGATCAACGCAATGTGTCGGGGCTGGGCAATATATATGTCTGCGAGGCCTTATACCGCGCGGGTATATCACCCAAACGCGCGGCGGGGCGACTATCTGTGGCCGAAGGCGAGGCGCTGGCGGGGCATATCAAAGTGATCTTGCGCGAAGCGATTGCATCGGGCGGATCGAGCCTACGTGATTTTGCGGGAGCGTCCGGAGAGCTGGGTTATTTTCAGCACAGTTTTGACGTCTATGGCCGCGAAGGCGAGCCGTGCAACACATGCGCCGCGCCCATCACCCGATTAGTGCAATCCGCGCGCAGTACATTTTATTGCAAGGCGTGCCAGCGCTAGTCGCTGCAATCCGGCGCGTGACAAGCTTGCCGCGTCCCGCTAGAAGGCGCGAAATTTTGAGAGAGACACATGGCTTATAATACAATCGAAGTATCCGAAGACGGACGCGTGGGCATTATACAATTTGATCGTCCTAAAGCGCTGAACGCGCTCAACTCCGAACTATCCGGCGAAGTCGCGCAGGCCTTGCGCGCATTTGAGGCCAATGAGGACATTGGCTGCGTTATTTTCACAGGCTCAGAGAAAGCTTTCGCGGCCGGGGCCGATATCAAAGAGATGCAGCCCAAAGGGTTCATGGAGCATTACCGCTCTGATATTTTTGACAATTGGGAGACCTTGGTCAATTTTCGCAAGCCGACGATTGCGGCAGTTGCGGGTTACGCGCTGGGCGGCGGATGCGAGGTCGCGATGATGTGCGATATTATCATTGCCGCAGATACAGCCAAATTTGGACAGCCTGAGATTAATCTGGGCGTTATGCCCGGCATGGGCGGCACGCAGCGCCTGATCCGCGCAGTGGGCAAATATAAGGCGATGGATATGTGCCTGACGGGCCGGCGCATGGACGCAGCAGAGGCCGCCAGCTGTGGTCTGGCCTCGCGCGTTGTTCCGGCCGATGATCTTATGGAAACCGCTAAGAGTATGGCGGCGACGATTGCGAGTCAGAGCCTGCCGATTGCGATGATGACCAAAGAGACGATTAACGCAGCGCAAGAGATGAGCCTGTCCCAAGGGCTGCGTTATGAACGCCGCTTATTCCAAGCGATGTTTACCACCGAAGATCAGAAAGAGGGCATGGCGGCCTTTGCTGAGAAACGCAAACCGCATTTCCGGCACAAATAGAGCGCCGCAAAGAGTCGCCGCGAACGCACATTCGCGGTTGACGATAGGCAGGCAGGCCTCTATAGCCCGCCGATGAAATTCAATGCGGCACCGAGTCCGCGCCAGGCCTAGGGTTAGGTCTCACTAATTTGAGGATATTATGGCAAATACGTCATCCGCTAAAAAAGCCGTTCGCAAAATGGCCCGCCAGACGGTGGTTAATAAATCCCGCCGTACATTAGTACGCACAACACTGCGCCGTGTCGAAGACGCGATCACGGCAGGCGACAAAGCCGCAGCGCAAGCCGCACTTAAAGTTGCAGAGCCCGCAATGATGCGCGCCGTTGGTAAAGGCGTCTTTCACAAGAACACAGGCGCGCGCAAGATTTCACGCCTTAACAAGCGTGTGAATGCTCTTAGCGCCTAAGCGAACTCCATTTTGATTAAAAACGCCGCCCCCGAGCGGCGTTTTTTTATGCCTTGAAGCCGCTTACGAAGTCGTATTTCTCCGTTTACAAAGCCCCGCCCAAGCCCAAAATAGGAACACCTTTGCTGAGTCAAAAATAAGTCAATTGGTCAAGAATTTTTTCTTTATTTTTTCATATTCTGCTAAATGCCTTGGTTATTTCACTTTTTTCCGAGTCAACTGAAAAGAGCCGTATAAAGTTCATTTTTGCCCGTTGACGGGCTCGTTTTTGACCTGTTTAAGAGGCTCAAGACTGGAGGGAAACTGATGCAGTTCAGGACTTTCTGGTTAGGGGTAGAAGGCCTTGGAACGTGACTGTTTCGTAGGGTCTATTCAAAATAGTATATGTTTTTCAATGGCTTGATCGATTAAGCCATGTGGCGAAGCTTGGTCAAGATACTGAACAAGCCTCGTGGATCAATTTAGGCTTCGGCCGATTTAACTGGGGGCGCAAGCCGTGACATCTTTGTCGACATCTCATCGCCCCGCATCCAGCACATCATCGCAGATTAACCGCAAAACTGCGGCATCTGCTTCTACGCGAGACACACACATGGATCACATGGCATCGGCCAAGGCGGTATGGATTGACGTCGCCAAAGACCTGCGCAGCTTACTCGGCGACAATGCACACAGATCATGGACAGCCCGCTTATCGCTGCACAGCGCAGATGAGAATGTCGTGCGTCTATCCGGCCCTACACGTTTTGTGCTGTCTCGCATCGAAATGGATTATGGCCACTCCATCACAGAGCTTTGGGCCTCTCGCGACAACCGCCTCGTTGTTATGGGCCTTGCCGGGGATTTTGAATCTGCGCCTATCGCGCAGGCAACACAGACCTCAGCAATAGCGAATGCGCCAACACATACAGCGCCAACTCCGACGACTTCAGCTCAAGATCCGGCTATGACAGAAGCTATCATTGAGAAAGCCAAGCCCGAGTCGCGTGAGCGCCGCTTTACATTCGACAATTTCGTTGTCGGACCCACAAATGAGCTGGCTTACGCCATTGCGCGCAAAGTTGTCGGCACGCCTGACGCGCAATACAACCCTGTCGTCATTCACGGCCCGCACGGTATGGGCAAAACGCATTTACTGCACGCGGTTAAGACTGAGATTGAGGATACTGATCCTAATCGCCGCGTACATTTGATCAATTCCGAGCAATTTGTATCTACATTCGTGCGCAGCGTGCGCGGCAATGGCCGCGACGCCATTGAGGCGTTCAAATCGTCACTGCGTGATGTTGATCTGCTGATTATCGACGATGCTCATTTCATAGCGGATAAACCGACCAGCCAAGAAGAACTCCTTCACACACTCATAAGCCTTGTCGGGGAGAGCCGTCAGGTTTTACTGGCAACTGATCGTCATCCGCATGCGATTACGAAAGCCTCTGATCGTTTAAAGTCTATTCTGTGCGCCGGTCTGCTCTGTGACATTGGCCCGGCTGATTATGAACTGCGCCGCCGTATTTTGGATCGCCTCATTGAGCGTAAGCGCGGAAATTCGAATCCTGATCTTGCTATGCCGCAAATCGCGCGTGACCACCTTGCCGCCCGTATCAACGCAACTCCGCGTGATCTTGAAGGTGCGTTCAACCAAGTTGTTGCCCGCAGCGAATTTTTAGGCCGCCCGCTCACACTTGAGAGCGTCCAAGAAGCCTTATCCCATAGTCGTTATAATAATGGCATGCGCCCGACCGTGGACAAGATCCAACGCGCCACAGGTAAAGAGTTCGGTATCACCATGGATGATATGCTGTCTAAACGCCGCGCCCGCGCAATCGCGCGCCCGCGTCAAGTCGCTATGTATCTCGCCAAAATCATGACCACGCGCAGTTTGCCCGATATTGGACGCCGCTTTGGTGGACGCGATCATACGACTGTCATACACGCCGTGAAGCGCATCGAGTCGCTACGCGCCGAAGACAGCGCCCTAAACGGTCATATCGAAGCTGTAATTGAAGCGCTGAAGTCTTAGCTCTCACGGCTGGATTTATACTTTCATTGCGCGAAAAAACGCTTTAACACTCTCTTAACTGGGGGCATGCCCGCGCATGTCATTTCCACATATGATATTCAGATGATACGCGCAGCTCATGGCTTTCGCGGTCGCAACAGACGGTAAAGACGATGAAATTCTCAATTGAACGCTCCGAACTTCTAAAGGCCCTAGGTCATGTCCAAAATGTTGTGGAGCGCCGCAACACAATCCCGATTCTGTCGAATGTTCTTATCGGCGCAGACGATAATGGCCTGACGCTCGTTGCCACTGATCTCGACATCGAAGTGTCTGAAACTGCGCCCGCCAATGTCGGCGCGCCCGGGCAAGTCACCGCCCCTGCCCACACACTTTACGATATTGCGCGCAAATTACCCGACGGCGCAGAAGTTGCCTTTGCTATCGGTAGTGACGGCCGCCTGACTGTTGATGCAGGGCGTAGCCATTTTACCCTGCCCCTGCTTCCGCCTGCTGATTTCCCCGCTATGACAGCCGATGACTTCACGCACACATTCACCATGAGCGTCGAGCAGCTTATCCGCCTCATCGACCGCACGAAATTTGCGATCAGCACCGAAGAGACACGCTACTATTTGAACGGCATTTATATGCACGCACATGCCGACGCCCTGCGCTGCGTGGCCACGGATGGTCACCGCCTTGCGCTCGCGGATGCCGACCTGCCTGCGGGCGCCGCCGAACTGCCGGGCGTGATTATCCCGCGCAAGACTGTCGCCGAACTTCGCCGCCTTTTAGACGGCGGCCATGACAGCATCGACATTAGCGTCTCTGACGCCAAAATCCGCTTCGCCCTTGGTTCTGCTGTTCTGACCTCTAAGCTAATTGACGGAACATTCCCGTCCTATGACCGCGTTATCCCCAAAGATAATCCGCGCCGCTTAACGCTTGATAATAGCAGCTTTGCCAAAGCCGTAGATCGCGTCGCAACAATCAGCGCCGAGAAATCCCGCAGCGTCAAGCTGACCCTCTCTGAAGACACGCTCAGCCTTGCCGTGAACAATCCTGAGACGGGCATGGCGCATGAAGACTTGATGGTCACCTACAACGACGGCCCGCTGGAAATTGGCTTTAACGCCAAATATCTATTGGATGTGACGGGGCAAATTACGGGCGCAGATGCATTAGTCGAACTCGCTGACGCCGCCTCACCTGCCCTTGTGCGTGACCCCAAAGATGAGCGCGCGCTTTTCGTATTGATGCCGCTTCGCGTCTAAACTGACCGCGCCCTATCCGCATATCGCAGAATTGCGTCTGACCGATTTTCGGTCATATGATCGTCTGGACCTTAAATTTGACGGACGTCCTGCGGCGCTATTTGGGCCCAACGGGGCGGGCAAAACAAACCTTCTTGAAGCTATATCCCTGCTGTCCCCGGGGCGCGGTCTAAGACGCGCGAAATTGGATGCTCTAGCCCGCAAAGACGGCGAGCGCTGCGCGCCCGCTTGGGGCATCAATGCGCGTCTCTCAGGCGAGGATGAAACCAAGATCGCCATCGGGCAAATTCCCGAGGCCCCGCGCCGCCGCACGCAGCGCGTGGATGGCAAAGCGGCGACAGGCACAGTCATTGGCGGGCATATCGCCGTCATGTGGCTGACCCCCGCGCAAGACCGCCTGTTTACGGGGCCCGCGGGGGAGCGCCGCAAATTCCTAGACCGTCTGTGTTTGCCGGGATTTCCCAAGCATGGGCAAATGACGCTGCGCTATAATAAAGCGCGCGCAGACCGTAACCGCTTGCTGAGCGATGGTATTGATGATGATCTTTGGTTCGATGCTTTAGAGACCGATATGGCGAGCTGCGGCGCGCAGATTGCGCTCGCTCGCTTTGAGACGCTCAAACAGCTTAGCGCGCAGATCAAATCGCGCCCTGAAACGGCTTTCCCAAAATCGACTGCTGTGATTGAGGGCGAAGCTGAAGCGCTCTATGCGCGCGGCGAGGATAGTGTTGATGTCGAGCGGCAAATCACGGCGTGGCTTAAATCTGACCGCGGATTGGATCGGCGCGCGGGACGCACCCTTCGCGGTGTCCACCGTTCTGATTTAATTGTGCATCACTCGCCAAAATCTATGCCCGCAGGTGACTGCTCTACAGGGGAGCAGAAAGCCCTGCTAATTGGATTAATACTCGCCCAGGCCCGCACGCAATCTGAATCGCATCCAACGCGCCCGCTCGCTTTGTTGCTTGATGAGGTCGCAGCGCATCTTGATGAGCATCGCCGCAGCGCTCTGGCCGAAGAGCTTCTGACTTTGCCCGTACACAGTTTTATGACGGGAACTGATGCCGGTCTCTTTGAGGCCTTTGGCGACCGTGCACAGATGATTCAAATTACCGATAGCAGCGCTGAGATTTGCTCATAAAAAAGCCCCGCTCGATGAGCGGGGCTTAAAATCTAAATCTGTTTCTCTGGCTTATTCGCCAAAGCTCGTGAACAAGCTGAGGATTAGGTTGAAGATATTCACAAATGATAGAAGCAGAGACGCCGCACCAATTGTAGACAACTTCGTCGCCATTTCAGGGTTACCCAATGTACCGTAGTAAATGCGCTTTAGCTGCTGCGTTTCCCAAGCCGTGATCGCACAGACCGCAAGCAAAGCGCCAATCGTCATGATCATGCCGAGTGTACCGCCCATCGCCATAGACGGGACAAACATTCCGAGCACTGACAGAGCGATAAAGCCAACAAAAACCATAAATGCGACTTTTGCGATCGGACCTAAATCACGTTTCGTGACATAACCAAACAAGGATACGCCTGCAAAAGCGGCCGCAGACATGAAGAAGACTTTCGGCACGAGATAAGAGTCAAATGAACCGCCGCCTATTAAGCCTGTTGCAAGAGCCGCAATGCTGGACATCCAAATACCCAACACAGCCGCAAAGCCATAGAGGAATACATTGACGGCCATAACGCTCATGGACTGTACTTTCGCCCCAACGACGCCAAATGCGACGGGGATGCCGATAATCAAAGCCAGTGAAGCTATAGGGCTAAAGAGCATAGCACCGATTGAAGTCAAATTTCCGGAAGCGTTGAACATGACATAATTTGCGAATGCCCAAGCCACGACCATGGACACGATCATCGCCATACCCATTTTTTTATACGTGCCAGTTAAAAAGCTGCGTAAACCGACATCGGTTGCGGCGCTTTGAGCGGCAGGATTGTTAAACTGGTTCATGATAAACCCTTTCAAAATTAGAGACAGGATTGTGGGTGAATCATAGATTTCGCCCTGTCATTACCTCTATTATATAGTAAGAAACTGAAAATAGCCAAGGTTTTTGACCGCGGCGCAATAATCCCTTTCGGAGCGTATAATAATGGAATTTCGCCCTCTTGGCCGAACAGGCCTGTCTGTCACTTCAATTTGCCTTGGGACAATGACCTGGGGCGAGCAAAATAGCGAAGCTGAGGCGCACGCCCAGCTCGATTACGCCCGTGATCGCGGCATCAATTTTATCGATACGGCTGAAATGTACCCCGTTCCCGGCAATGCCAAGACCCAAGGCCGCACGGAAGAGTATATCGGGAGCTGGATTAAGGCGCGCGGCAAACGCGACGACTTTATATTGGCCACAAAAGTCACAGGCCGAAGCGGCATGTCGTGGACGCGCGATAATGCCGAGCAAACCCGCCATACACCTGCGCAAATTAATGAAGCCATTGAGAAATCTTTGCGGCGTCTAAACACCGATTATATTGACCTCTACCAGCTGCATTGGCCCGACCGTGAGGTCAGCGGTTTTGGCTTTCACAGCTATTATGATTATGACGCCGAAGACACGGTCGACATGGTCGAAATTTTGGGCGCGCTACAACGCCATGTCGAAAAGGGGAATATCCGCCATATCGGCCTGTCCAATGAGAGCCCGTGGGGCACGATGAAATTCTTGCAACTCTCAGAGCAGCACGGCCTGCCGCGTCCGGCCTCTATTCAAAATGTCTATAGCCTGCTCGCGCGCCGGTTTGATTACGGCGCCGCCGAAATTGCGATGCGTGAAGATGTTGGCCTGCTGCCCTACTCATCGCTCGGCATGGGTTTGCTAACGGGCAAATATGATGACGGCAAAGCGCCCCAGAAATCACGCGGGGATCTATTTCCGCAATTTTTGGGCCGCTATGATTTGGCGCGTGAGGCAGAGGCCGAGAAAGCCTGTAACCAAGCCGCGCGCGATCTTGGCATTACGCCAACACAATTTGCTTATAAATTCGCCGAGTCTCGCGCCTTTGTGACCTCGAATATTATTGGCGCGACAACGCTCGAGCAATTGACCGAAAATATTGACGCCCATGACATTGAATGGACGGATGATATGGAAAAAGCTGCCGATGCCCTACATAAACGCTTCCGCTCTCCGGTTGCCTCTGCATAATCAAATACGCCTATGATATTATTTGCCGCCCTGCCCGTTTACGACAAGCTCGCCAAAGATTTAGACCGCATGCAAAAAGGCGTGTCCGGCGCGCGCTGGCGACCGCGTGAAAATTTGCATATGACGCTCTGCTATTTTGGCGAAGTGACGCTGGATCAAGCCGAAGTGTTAGACGATGCTTTGGCGCGAAACCCGCTGCCCGCTGTTGAGCTTTCCGTAGAAGGCGCGGGGCATTTTGGCAAAACCGATATTCACGCCATATGGGCGCGAGTTGAGCCAAGCGAGCAAATTACAGCGCTGCGCAAAGCCTGCCGCCGCGCCGCGCGCGAAGCCCGCATCAATCTTGAGGTTCGAAACTTCATCCCGCACATCACAATGGCGTATATGAAACAGGACGCCCCGCATGAACGCATCCTTGCCTTTGAAAAACGCATGGTTCGCTTTAAAGCCCCTGCGCAATTCACCGATGAAATGATCCTCTATAGCAGTGAACCGAAAAAACGCGGGCCTAATATTTACGTCCCGCGCGCGAGTTATCCGCTACTCGGTTGATCCGTAATTAGAATATGCCGCTCATGTTGCACAAACCGCAAAAGCCACTTCTGTATATTCGGATAAGCGCTTAGCTCAAAACCGCCTTCATCCGCGACATGGGTATATGCATATAGCGCAATATCAGCGAGACTTTGCGCATCGCCAGCAAACCACTCTCTATCGTTTAAATGCCTGTCCATAATGGCGAGCACCGCATTTCCGCGTGTCACAAGATTAGGCAAATCCTCTGCCCGACTTTCCATCGCGTAGTGACGAATGAATCGCGCGACAGCGATTGCGGGCTCATGCTTATATTGCTCAAAGAACATCCATTGATACATTTTCGCGCGGTCAAATTTATCATCGGGTACAAACGAACTGCCCTCGCCCAGATAGAGCAGTATAGCATTGCTCTCCGCGATCACCCGTCCATCATCAAGTTCGAGTAGTGGAATTTGGCCCGCTGGGTTCTTGGCTAAAAAATCTGCCGTGTGCGTTTCGTCTTTGTGAATATCAATGGGCACATGCGTGTAGTCGCGCTCGAGATAGGACATGAGCAGGCGAACCTTGTAGCTATTTCCCGAGGGTAGGTAATCATAGAGCTTCACGTCTCTCTCCATATTCAAAGACAAAAAAAGACCCGCTGCAAGAGCGGGTCAATATTCAAATCATGTCGACGACTTATTTGCTTTTCGCAAGAAGGTCGCGGATTTCTGCAAGAAGAACTTCGTTTGCAGGCGGAGCTGCTGGTGCTTCTTCTTCGGCTTTTTTCGCTTTGTTCATGCCTTTGATGATCATGAACAGTACCCATGCCAAAATCGCAAATGCGATAATTGCATTGATGAATGAACCATAGCTAATCGCTGCGCCAGTACCTTCGATGATCGCGCCTGTGGCGTCAGTTTCGGCTGGTGTCAAAACGATTTTCATGTTGCTGAAATCGATGCCACCGCTAAAGTGACCAACAACAGGCATAATGACGTCTTCGATAAGTGATTTAATCACTGTACCAAATGCGCCGCCCATGATGATGCCGACAGCCATATCAAGCATGCTGCCTTTCATCGCAAATTCTTTAAATTCTGAAATCATTCCCATGTGGTAAACCCCCTAATAAATGGTGATTTCGCATTACAGCGCGTCGCAAGCCGCGTCAATCTGTCAATTACAGGTGAATATAGCGGGGAATACCGACTATTTGCGGGTGTTATTAATCCGTTCGCGCAGCTCTTTTCCAGTGCGAAAGAACGGCACATATTTCTCTGGGACATGCACAGTTCCGCCCGTGCGCGGGTTCCGTCCCACGCGGGGTTTTCGGTGGCGCGGCGAAAAGGCGCCGAAGCCGCGAAGCTCTACGCGCGCGCCCGATTCCAAAGTCTGAGAGATTGTTTCAAAGAAAGTCACCACAACCCGTTCCATGTCGTTGCGTGACAGATGCGGGTTTTCTTCGGTCATTTGGTCAATAAGTTCAGATTTTAGCATACTGACTATATGCACGGCTTGGCGGCATGGGGTCAAGCCTTTTGGAAATTTGGCAAAGAAAAACCCCCGCCGAAACGGCGAGGGTAAAAATTTAAACCTTGAGCGGGCTGACTATTCGTCGCCGCCTTTAAGCGCTGCGCCAAGGATATCACCCAAAGATGCGCCTGCATCTGTGGAGCCATATTGATCAACAGCTTCTTTTTCTTCAGCGATTTCAAGCGCTTTGATCGAGAGGCTTGGCTTGCGTGTTTTGCTGTCTATTTTGATGATGCGCGCATCAACTTTATCGCCAACTGCGAAACGCTCAGGGCGCTGTTCGCTACGCTCACGGGATAGATCAGACTTGCGGATAAAGGCGCTAACTTGGCTACCTTCTTCACCGAAGGACACTTCGATACCACCGGAGTTAACTTCGGTGACCGTACACGTGACTGTTTTGCCGCGCGCCGCAGATGAACCTGCGCCGACGCCAGTATCTTTAACCAGCTGCTTGATGCCGAGGCTAATACGCTCTTTGTCGGTATCGACTTCGAGGATTTTCGCTTCAACCATGTCGCCTTTAGTATAAGTCGCCAAAGCTTCTTCACCTGACATGTCCCAAGACAGATCAGACAAATGCGCCATGCCGTCAATATCGCCGTCCAGACCAATAAATAGTCCAAATTCAGTGATAGAGCGAACTTCGCCTTTGACAATTGTGCCAACTGGGAAGGCAGATGCAAAGCTGTCCCAAGGATTATCTTGAGTCTGCTTGATGCCTAGGCTGATGCGGCGTTTCTCTTCGTCAACTTCTAGAACCTGAACATCAACTTGCTCAGATGTAGAGACGATTTTGCCAGGATGGACGTTTTTCTTTGTCCAAGACATCTCGCTAACGTGAACAAGACCTTCAACGCCTTCTTCCAGCTCAATGAATGCACCGTAATCGGCGATATTCGTGACTGTACCTGTAAGACGCGTACCGACTTGGTATTTCGCCGCAACCGCGTCCCATGGATCTTCCATAAGCTGCTTCATGCCAAGGCTGATACGCTGCGTTTCAGAATTGATACGGATAACTTTAACTTTGACCGTGTCACCAACCGTCAGAACCTGACTTGGGTGAGAGACGCGGCGCCAGCTCATATCTGTAACATGCAAGAGGCCATCAATGCCGCCAAGGTCAACGAACGCACCGTAATCAGTGATGTTCTTGACGATACCTTCACGTGTTTCGCCTTCGGCCAACTGACCAACAAGCTCAGCACGTTGCTCGGCGCGGCTCTCTTCGAGGACAGCACGGCGAGAGACAACAATGTTTCCGCGCGGGCGATCCATTTTCAAAATCATGAAAGGCTGGTCTTGGTTCATCAAAGGACCAACGTCACGCACAGGACGGATATCAACTTGTGATCCCGGCAAGAATGCGTTTACGCCGCCAAGATCGACAGTGAAGCCGCCTTTGACGCGTCCAACGATTTGGCCTGTAACGGGCTCTTCTTTTTCGAAAACCTTCTCCATCTTGATCCAGCTCTCTTCACGGCGGGCTTTGTCGCGTGAAAGGATTGCATCGCCAAGTGCGTTTTCAATACGCTCGAGGAAGATATCGACTTCGTCACCGGCTTTAAGCGTATTGCCTTCGCCGGGAACGTAAAATTCTCTTAAAGGCACGCGGCCTTCAGTTTTCAGGCCAACGTCGATGATGGCCATGTCTTTTTCAATTGCAGTCACGATGCCTTTGACAACGCTGCCTTCTGTCATTGAGTTTGCTTCGATGGAAGCTTCGAGCATAGACGCAAAGTCGTCCATTGTAGGGTTCATGTCGCCCATTATTTTCTCCGAAAATATGGTCATGCCAACCACATATCTGTGGCGGTCTAGCTCGGCCAATCCGAGCGTATAAAAAAATCCCCGCTTGGGGATGCGCGCCTATAGCCATACCTGCCCTATTAAGCAAGGGCTGCAGTGCATAGGTGATCAAGGCAAAAGGGCAATCGTCAAAGCGATTGCCCAAGCCGTAAGCTTATTCGCCGGACGACATTTCATCGACATTATCTAATGCATCCGATGTGTCTTTCCATTCCGGCACGGCCTCATCGGCGACGGGCGGAACCCACTCCGGCGTAGGCTCTTCGGTCATGATCTTAGTATCCTGCTTCGCGGCTTTGTCATGCGAGCTGACTTCCAGATAGGTGACCATCCCATCGGCATCGGTATCAGCTTTGATAAATGCTGCATCATACTCACCGGACTCGCGCACGGCGATCGCATCCACGTGAGCGCCATCGGCGAGCGTATCGACAAAAATACGAAACTCGCCGCTATCTAGTGCGGCGTCACCCGAGCTATCCGCGGCGTTGAAATAATCCGCCATGGTCGGCGCAGCGTTCATAGACGGGTCGCCGGCGAAGGCTGGCGTTGAAATTAGAAATGCAGCAAGGCCTGTCGTTGCTGCGGCGAAGATATTGAAGCGTGTCATGGGCATATTTGCCTCCATTTAGATCGCTCCCCCGCCGCCTCAATCGCAGGTTTTCTAAATGGCTCAACTTAGCAAGCTGTAACGTTGCCGCCATCAACACGGCCAAAAAAAGGCTATTTCGCGCTAAGGCGCGCCGTAACGCTCTATTTTTGTGGTCACAATCTCGCCGCTTTCTGCGTCTTTCCGCGATATGACAATATGGTAAAGGCGATCATACTCCGTTGCTTCGACAATGTCGGCTCCGGACTCCCCGCCAAGCTCTGCAGCAAGCTGCGGCGTGGTGTTACTGTGGCCAACAACCACGCAAATTGCGCAGTCTTCTTTGAGGCGCGCAGCCAGGCCCGGCAAATCACGCGGATCATATTTGACAATCGTCAGCGATTTATCCTGTGCTAGCGGCTGCGCCGTGGCGAGTGTACGGCGATAATCCGATGAATAGACTGCCGTGACATCAATATCTGCGAGTCTGTCTTTCAATATTACAGCCCGCGCCTGCCCAGCTGGCGTCAACAACGGATCTTTCACATCCAGAACTTTCTCGGCGTGACGCACCAGATAAATGTGCTGCTCTGAGGCTGCGTCCTCAGAAGGCGGCGCGCAGGCCAATAAGGAAAGTGTGATCAGGCCAAAAGGGAGCGTAAGCAATTTGTTTAAATAGGTCATACCCTCTTTTAGGCTTTCTTAAGCACACTGCTATAGAAAAATTTTACGCTGAGGGGCTAAATTTACCAACGATGGAGTTGGAATTACGATGCGTGGCCAAATTACATTTTCTGATGGTGCAGGCGCGGTTGCGCGATATGGTAACGCTTTGGGCAAACACGCCAAAAAGCGCTCCATGTCCAATAAGCGTTTAGTTGCTTCGGCAATCGCCTTATTTCTGGGCATATTCCTCTCATATTGTAGCCTGTTCTATCTTCCGGCCTTTGCAAGTGACAGTCAGATTTTACGCTTATCCAGCGCCGATAAGGTGAGTCCCAAAATTGACTATGATGCATCGCGCAAGGATGGCTGGTTCACCCCTTATTTCGACCTGCTGCGCATGCAGCGCGGCTATATGAGCGCAGGCTCAAAAGTCGAAGCGATGTTTGTGACCTCAACGCCAGCTCAAGCCACATTTGCGGTGACGCGATGCAAAAAATTACCAATCGTCGAGATTTTTAGCTGCTCGCCCATCGACGACAGCCGCGTAACAGTCAGCGATAAAGATAGCGGCCTTGTCTCTTTCACAATTGAGACATCAGGTTTCTACCATGTCACGGAGACAATCCGTTCAGCTTCGGGTGAATATGTTGACTACAATGTCATTTGGCGGCGCAAGTAACGTAGGTTTGAACCCGACCGAGCGCTTAGCCGTAAATCCAGTATAGACACACCTCATACTTGGATTAAAATGCAACAATGATTATTTTACTCTCCCCTGCAAAATCGCTCAATGAAACCCCATTAGAGCGCGATGTGCCGATCACCACGCCGCACTTCACCAAAGACGCGGCGCAGCTCGCGCGCGTAGCCAAAGACATGTCAGCCCAAGATCTCAAAGACTTGATGCATATCTCTGATGATTTGGCTGAACTAAACGTCAAACGCTTTAAAAGTTTTCGCCTAAACGGGCAGAGCAATAGCGCCAAGCCCGCAGTGCTTACTTTTAATGGCGATGTTTATCAGGGCCTAGACGCCGATAGCCTCTCGGCCAAAGACTTAGAATTCGCGCAAGACCACCTTCGCATTCTGTCGGGTCTATATGGCATGCTTAACCCCATGGACGCGCTGCAGCCTTATCGTCTTGAAATGGGCGTGAAATTTGAGAACCCGCGCGGTAAAAATCTCTATCAATTCTGGGGTGATAAGATTTCAAAACGTATCAACAGTGACGCCGAGAGTTCTGGCTCTGATACCGTTCTTAATCTGGCCAGTAATGAGTATTTTAAAGTGGTCGACAAAAAGGCTCTGGATCTGCCTGTTGTGTCGCCCAAATTTGTCGAAGAAAAAAATGGTAAATCACGCGTGATTAGTTTCTACGCGAAAAATGCACGCGGCGTCATGGCGCGCTGGGCGGTGCAAAACCGCGTCACGAAACGCGGCGACATTTCAGAGTTTACTGAAAATGGATACCGTTTTGATAAAACGGCCAGCACAGATAAAGTTCCTGTCTTTACCCGTCCGCAGCCTGCGCCGAAATCATAATCCATAATGCGCAAAGCTCCTTTATGCCCCGTTTGCGATGCAAGTTCGCCGTGGCGTTTTGAGCCAAAGCATTATTGGTCAGTCATAAAGCGCACATTATTTGAAATTCGCGAGGACAATGTCACCATCGTCGCGGCGGGCGTCGCTTTTTTTACCATGCTCGCTATTTTCCCGTTGATCACAGCATGCCTGTCTATCTACGGATTGTTCGCCGATCCTTATGAGGTGCAACAGCAAATCAACGCGGTGGCCTCACTGCTCCCTGCCGATAGCTGGAAATTGCTTGATACCCAGATGCGAGCCGTCGCGGCCGCTCCGCCTGATAAATTGCGCATCGGCATCGCCTTTGGTTTACTCTTTACGCTGTGGAGCGCAGGCGCGGGCATTCGCGCGATTATGCAGGCGATGAACATTGCTTATGGCGAACGTGAAACCCGCAACCCCGCCGCTTTTTTTGGTCTGGCGGCAGGCCTTACATTTTCGATTATTCTCTTTATGTGGCTCGCGCTAGCCGTGATTATCGGTGTCCCCGCCCTACTCGCCTATGCCAGCCTTAACGGGGCCGCAGCGCTCGTGACGCGATATATGCCGTGGATTATTCTGGTGCTACTCTTTGCGATGGCGACATTTATTTTATATCGCGTGGGGCCCTCGCGCCGCCAAGCTAAGTTTCGCTGGGTTGTGCCCGGCGTTATTTTCGCAACATTAAGCTGGCTTTTAATTAGCGCAGGGTTTTCGCATTTCGTCACAGAGTTCTCGAATTTCAATAAATTCTACGGCTCGCTCTCGGCGGTCATTATCTTACTGGTGTGGTTCTGGCTCACGGCCTTTGTGGTCATTGTCGGCGCGGAGTTAAATGCAGAGCTTGAGCGTCATACCGCCATAGATACAACGCGCGGCAAAAAGCGGCCTATGGGGAAACGCGGCGCAGCGATGGCGGATTACTATCATCCCGACTCGCCCATTAGCTTGCCCGTAGAAACAGAGACGTCCGCGCTTAAATCGGATTGATTAAATGCTCACCTTGCGCGCGGCCATTACTGACCTCGCGCGCGACAGCATGAAAATCTAAATTCCCGCCATCATCCATTAACTGCATGATTTTCTCTGGCTTTGTTTCTGAGTCGAGCCAATCTGCCCAAGCCGATTGTGGCAATCGCACAGGCATGCGGTGATGCAGCGTTTTAATCGGCCCCGTGGCATGCGTTGTTAGGATTGTCGCCGAGAGCAGCGTTATCCCTTCATCGACGTGGTAGTGATCCCACAACCCCACAAGGCAGGTCAAAGGCGCTTCCGCGTCGAAGATGAAATGCGGTTGTTTGAATGTTTTGCCATTCTCACCTTCGATGGCTTCCCACTCATACCATCCCGACACGGGAAACAGCGCGCGGCGACGTTTCCAAGGCGTGCGAAAACTTGGCTTCTCGCTCGCCGTTTCAACGCGTGCATTAAACATAGGCCGTCCCTCGGGCATGGCCTTGCTCCAATGGGGATGCAGACCCCATCGCATGGGAACAACCACGCGCTGCCCCTGCCCATTAAGCGCAATAACAGGAACGGTGGTAGACGGCGCAATATTGTAATTGGGCACCCACGCCCATAGACCATTATTGCTGTCTTCTGCTTCAAAAACATAGCCAAGGCGTTTCAATGTTGCCGATAAGGCATAGCGGCCACACATAGCGTTTCCTGTTCATCTCTAGGCGCGCATGATAGGCAATGCCCATGGAGAAAGCCAAGCCTCAAGACGCAGTCGGCGTCATATGTTTTCGCGGTCATGAAGTCCTGCTCATCAAACGCGGCAAAGCTCCGCGCAAAGGTGACTGGTCCCTGCCCGGCGGACGTGTCGAAGCAGGCGAGAGTTTTGAGACGGCCGCCTTACGCGAGCTCGTGGAGGAAACAGGCGTTACCGCAAAACTCGGCAAGAAAATCGCGACCATTGATGCTAATTTCGGTGACTATCACTACATGCTCCACGACTATATCGCGCACTATATAAGCGGCGACGTGAAGGCCGCAGATGACGCGATTGACGCGCAGTTTTTCGCGATGGATGATATTGCATCGCTTAAGATGTGGCCAAAAACAGAAGAGATTGTGCGGCAGGCTTGGGAGACAAGATCTACAAAATGCTAAACCCGCCACCAAACCGTGACGCCCTTTTGGCGCTTGAGGATGATGCCCTTCTGCGGCACTGTCGGCAGGAAACTTATCGCGCTTCGGGGCCGGGCGGGCAGCATCGCAATAAGACAGACTCAGCCGTTCGGCTTACAATTTCGGACAGCGAAATTGTTGCGTCCTGCGCCGATCATCGCTCGCAGCATCGTAACCGCGCCGAGGCCCTGCGTCGTCTTCGTATCGTGCTTGCGCTTGAGCTTCGCAGACCGATTACTGTAGGCACGCTGTCGGAACAATGGTCAGGGAGTTGGTCACTGGGTCGAAAAGATCGGCGTTATGCGGGATTTCTCGCTCATGTTTTAGATATTCTAGCCCATTATAAATGGGCCATTGGTATCTCAGCAGCAGCGATGGATATTTCGACAGGCAAGCTTATCCGCGCTCTCGCAAATGACCCTCAACTTTGGAGCGCTGTTAATAAAGAGCGCGCTAAACTTGGCCTCGTCAATCTAAGACGTCCTTAGATAAGCCATTAAAAAAACTCGCCTAAATGAGGCGAGTTTTTGAGTTGGAAATATATCTTCACTAAGCGTGATTTACTCCGCAGGTGTGAACCCGCATTGGCGCTGTTCCATTTTTAACTGCTTCGTGAGGCGCACCGCATTTTGCGAATAAGCCTCTGTAACCGATCCGCTATTGACGTTTTTACCACGCAATGTGCTGACTTCGGCGCAGAGATGGAAAACCAATTTCGAATCCGATTTTTCGGCTCCATTCTTTGGCGCAATCCAATACACGACATCACGGCCATTTGGATTATCAGCATCTTTGGTCGCTGCAGCGACAGCTTCGGAGTCATCAGCAATGGCTTGCGCTTGCTCGGCAACGGCAGGCGAACATGCTGTTGTCGGCTGCTTGGCTTTAATTTGCGCCGCGCACTCATTCATGTCTTGCGTGTATTGCTCTTGAGAGGCCGGGTTATAATCAGCGCCAAAGACAAATGTCGCGATAGCCGCAAGCACAACGCCAACGCCGCCCGCGATTTTTTTAGTTTTCGGGTCCATGTCCTTATCAAGGAAAATCATGGCCAGCAGCGGCAAGAAGGCAAGCAGTGTAATAATCGCGCCAAGCTGATTTTGAACAAAGAATTTGACCTTGTCTTCGCGGCTCGCCGGATCATGACGATTGGCTTTCTTCCACATGATGCTACCCGCAATCGCAAATATAGCGATCACGACAAACAAGCCGATCATAAGCGCAAGGCCGCCCTGATTAAACGTATCTTTAATCACCAAAATGATCGCGGCAATCTCAGTGCCAATCGCAATCACCCAAGAGATAATCGCAAACATACGAAGTTTTTTCGCTTTGCCTTTTTGGTCCTGCGAGGCTTGCCACGCATTTGTAACGTCTACTTTTTCTGTTGGTGTTTCGTCGGTCATTTAATCTTCCCCTAAGTCAATATTTCTGCGCGGATGAGCAGAAAAGAAAATGTAACGCGCCCCGCCCACCGCATTTTGCGCCGAGATTGAGCGGTCTCTAACACATATCAATAAAAATGCGAAAGCCGTTTGTAAGCTAGGGCTGAGCGCCGTTTCACCACAAAAAAACCCGCCGGAATGCGGCGGGTTTTCTGATGTGAGTTATGTTGCCGAACGCGCTGGCGCGTTCGGAGCCTCGCTGTAATCAATTCACTGAATTGATTACGGTCGCTCGGCTACTCCTCTTCATTACTCTTTTTCTTATTACCGCGGCGTTTGCGCTTTGGCTTCTCGCCAGTGCTCTCATCGCCTTCGTCCGATTTCGGGGCGTCTTCGGATAGTTCTAGACCAGTCGACTGATCAACAACCTTCATAGAGAGACGAACTTTACCGCGATTATCAAAGCCCATCAGCTTGACGAAAACTTCGTCGCCTTCGGACACATGATCAGACGGGTGATTAACGCGCTCTGGCTTGATCTGAGAGACATGCACAAGGCCGTCTTTCTTACCAAAGAAGTTCACGAATGCACCGAAGTCCATAACCTTGACGACTTTACCTTTGTAAATCGCGCCAGTTTCTGGCTCAGCTGTTAGGCCGTGAATCCAGTCTTTGGCCGCTGTGATCGAGGCCGCATCGCTGGACGCGATTTTGATTGTGCCATCGTCCTCGACATTGACGCGCGCGCCCGTGACTTCAACGATTTCGCGGATGACTTTGCCGCCTGTACCGATAACGTCGCGGATTTTATCAACCGGGATTTTCATCGTTTCAATGCGCGGTGCAAATTCGCCGACTTCGCTACGCGCTTCAGTCAGAGACTTGTTCATCTCACCCAGGATATGGTTACGACCTTCTTTGGCCTGCTCGAGAGCTTTTTCCATAATGTCACGCGTAATACCCGCGATCTTGATGTCCATTTGAAGTGACGTAATCCCTTCGGATGTGCCGGCCACTTTAAAGTCCATATCACCGAGGAAATCTTCGTCGCCAAGGATATCAGACAAAACAGCAACGCCGTCGCCTTCTTTAATCAGGCCCATTGCGATACCGGATACCGGGCGCTTTAAAGGGACGCCCGCATCCATCATCGCCAGCGCGCAGCCACAAACTGTTGCCATTGAAGATGACCCATTTGATTCCATAATCTCAGAAACCAAACGGATAGTGTATGGGAAGTCCTCAGCACTAGGTAGGACAGCTTGAAGCGCGCGCCATGCGAGCTTGCCGTGACCTGTTTCGCGGCGCGATGTTCCGCCCATACGACCAGTTTCACCGACAGAATATGGCGGGAAGTTATAGTGCAAGAGGAACTTGTTTTTGATCGTGCCCGTTAGCTGATCAATGAATTGCTCATCATCAGATGTACCGAGCGTCGCAACGCAAAGCGCTTGCGTTTCGCCGCGCGTAAACAAGGCAGAGCCATGTGTGCGAGGCAAGAAGCCAGCTTCGGAGCTGATTTGACGAACTTCGTCAAGCTTACGGCCATCAATACGCTTGCCTGTTTTAATAACAGATGTGCGAACAACAGCAGATTCAAGCGCTTTGAAGCTGTCGTTAAAGACTGAGTCGTCCATGCCATCATCGGTATCAACCAACTCAGCACGCGCCGCGTCTTTAACCTCAGCAAGCTTCGCTTGGCGATCCATTTTATCCTTAAGCTTATAAGCGTCTTTCACGCCTTTTTCGGCCAGCTTTTTGACCGCAGCTTTTTCAGATTTTGTATCAACAGCTTCCCAATCCCAAGCCGGCTTACCGGCTTTTTCGACAAGCTCTTTGATCGCTTCGATAACAGGCTGGCAGCTTTCATGCGCAAACATAACCGCTTCGAGCATTTGCTCTTCGGTCAGTTCATTGGCTTCGGACTCGACCATCATGACAGCGTCATGCGTGCCGGCCACAACCAAATCCAAATCACCGTCTTCAATCTCGTCAATTGTAGGCTGAAGGATATATTCGCCGTCGATCATGCCAACGCGCGCAGCCGCAATTGGGCCCGCGAACGGAACGCCGGATAATGACAAGGCAGCAGATGCACCGATCATCGCGAGTACATCAGGTTCGTTTTCAAGATCATGTTGCAGCACAGTGACAACAACTTGAACTTCGTTTTTAAAGCCCTTCGGGAAGAGCGGGCGAATCGGGCGATCCGTCAGGCGAGAGATCAATGTCTCGCGTTCTGTTGGGCGACCTTCGCGTTTAAAGTAACCGCCCGGGATTTTACCGGCGGCGTAGAATTTTTCCATGTAGTTTACAGTCAGCGGGAAAAAGCTTTGTCCCGGTTTAGCTTTGCGCTGCGCGCAAGCCGTGGCGAGAAGTTTTGTATCGCCATATGTGACGAGGACGGCCCCGTCAGCTTGGCGGGCCATGCCGCCGGTTTCAATTGTGAGCTCTTGTCCAGCCCAGTCGAGTGTTACAGTGTGTTTATCAAACATAACGTCTTTCGTTTCGTGTAATTTTGGGCAGCCCCGAATTGGGCGTCCCCGTAAAATGCCAATATTTTCTATAGTGGCAGAAATGCAAAAGGCCGCCCCATGGCAGCCTCCCGCGTATATGAGCTACGCTTAGCGGCGTAGACCCAATTCTTTGACGATGGCCTTATAACGGGCTTCGTCTTTCTTCTTAAGATAATCCAGCAGCTTACGGCGCTGGCTCACCATGGCCAAAAGACCGCGGCGGGAGTGATTATCTTTTTTATTCGTTTTGAAATGCTCAGTCAGGTTCGCAATGCGTTCAGAAAGAACAGCAATTTGAACTTCGGGTGAGCCAGTGTCGCCTTTGGTGCGGGCGTGTAGTTTAATCAATTCAGCTTTACGCTCAGGGGTAATCGACATCGGGTTTCTCCATTATCGTCGTTACATCATAAAGACACGTTTCGGGAAGAATTTCCCATCTCGCGCCTCACAAAGAGCCACCGCTTTGCCCTCGCACGTCACCAATATAAGCCTCGGGTCTCCATCGCTATTGTTAGCAATAGGGGCCAAATGCGTGTCATTGGCGAAGGTCTCGGGCTGGGCTATGGCCCGGCCGTGCTGCACCTCACCTTTCTCGTCTTGTGTAATGGCAAACGCCGGGATGTCGTCCAGCGCTGTCTCTACACCGAGCAAAACTTGGTCAGCGGCGGCCTTATGCACAGATTGCTCGATAAAATCCAGCCCTAATGCTGTATCTATTTTGAAGGGCCCAACGCGGGTTCGAATGAGCTCGGAGACATATCCTACTGTCCCCAAAGCCACGGCTAAATCAGCCGACAGAGAGCGGATATATGTACCCTTACCGCAATCCACAGACAGGCGCGCAGTGTGCTCGCTTACGCTTAACAGCTCTATATTGTCGATACGGATGCGGCGTGATTTCAGAACAACATCTTT
This sequence comes from uncultured Robiginitomaculum sp., assembly GCA_938001945.1. GTDB lineage: Bacteria > Pseudomonadota > Alphaproteobacteria > Caulobacterales > Maricaulaceae > Robiginitomaculum. Next base: position 1,620 of record CALLBH010000167.1, on the reverse strand, counting down.
GCCTGCGCGCGCCAGATCATAAGCCCGCTTGCCATCCACTTTAATGGCCGAGTATTTAGGCGGCACTTGGTCAATCTCGCCAATGAAGTGTGGCAATGCGGCCAAGATATCTGCCTCGCTTGGCCGCGCGTCTGACGTCTGCGTGACATCGCCTTCCGCGTCCATCGTATCACGATACTCACCCCATGTAATCTCAACCTCATAGCTCTTCGCGGCGTCCATCATAAAGGGAACTGTCTTTGTCGCCTCACCGAGCGCACTTGGCAAAACCCCGCTCGCGAGCGGGTCTAGCGTTCCGGCATGGCCGGCCTTTTGAGCCGTGAGCAGCCAGCGGATTTTCCCCACAGCCTGAGTGGACCCCATGCCATAGGGCTTGTTAAAATTGACCCAGCCATGAACCGGATTACCTTTGCGCTTACGTGCCATGGCGAGGAGATAGTCTAAGTCAGCGAAAAGCGAAAGCGTGAAAGGCGTATAAGCGACCGCGCCGCAATATTACCTTAGCCTACGGATAGAACATCCCAGCACGCGCCCATCGTGTGGTAATCTGTTTTACCATATGGAGATTTGCGATTATCGACTTTGGAGCCGTCGCGATTGCGCACGCGAAACCAAGCGCCATAGTCGTGATCAACCATGTGATCCCAACTCCATTGCCAAATCCGGTTATAAAGTTCCAGATAGGCCTCATCTTGCGTGGCTTTGTATAAGCGCCAAGCCGCCGCAAAACTCTCAGATTGTACCCAGAAATATTTCTCGGTCGCGCAATAGCCGCCATTCGGGTTCACGCCATAAGCGATGCCGCCAAATTCCGCGTCCCATCCTGTTTTCATGGCTGCGTCAAATAGCGACTTGGCTTTGGGAATCCATTTGTCATCAGGCCGCTCACCGTCAAGTATCAGAAGGAGTTTGGCCCATTCTGTTTGGTGACCGGGTTGGAAGCCCCAAGGCTTGTACCGATCATTAGGCTTGTCGATATTATACGCCATATCCACATTCCAATTATCATCATAATGCTCCCAAATCTGCCCGCCCGATTGCGCGGCCAAATCAAAAGCAAAAAACTGAGCAAGCTGCTCGGCGCGTTCTAAAAACCGAACATCCGATGTCGCTTGCCACGCCGCGAGTAAGGCTTCGCACATATGCATATTGGCGTTCTGGCCGCGATAAGATGAAAGCGTTTCAAGCGTATCGTCGCGCTCGTCGTAATAAGCTCCGGCTTGGGCGTCCCAGAAATATGTCTCCATAAATTCAAATGTATCATTAAGCGTGGACTTGGCGCTTATGATACCCGCTTGCACGCAGCTCGCCGCGGCTAAAATTACAAAGGCATGACCATAGGCCATGACACGCTTATCTTTGACCACGCCGTCCTCGAGTAGCCACGCATAATGTCCATTCTCTTGTTTGTGCGCGGTATTCAAATAATCCAAGCCCCATTTGGCCCACTTCAAATGCTGAGCAGTGCCATAAAGACGATAAGCCGTGGCGTAATTTAAGACATATCGCGCCGAGCCCACAAGCTGCCGCGCGCCGGGATCAAAACACGTCCCGTCGTCTAAAAAACAGCCATAAAATCCACCCTCGGGTGCAAAGACGCGCGGTTCATAAAATTCCAAA